>NZ_JBGAHM010000002.1:0-183678 GCF_044226135.1 Methylocella sp.
GGCGAACAAGGCCGGATCGCCCCGGAACTTGTTGACGATGTAGCCGCGCAGGAGGCTGCGCTCCTCGGGCTCCAGCAGCGCCACGGTGCCGACCAGCTGCGCGATCACCCCGCCGCGCTCGATGTCGCCGGCGAGCACGACCGGCACGGCGGCAGCCCGCGCGAAGCCCATGTTGGCGATGTCGCCCCGGCGCAGATTGACCTCGGCGGGGCTGCCCGCACCCTCGACCAGGACGAGATCGGCCGCGGCCGCGAGCCGCGCGAAGCTCTCCAGGACGCGCGGCAGCAGGGAGGGCTTGAGCGCGTGATAGTCGCGTGCAGCGCAGCTCGCGAGCACGCGGCCCTGCACCACCACCTGGGCGCCGGTCTCGCTCTGCGGCTTGAGCAGGACCGGGTTCATGTCGACCAGCGGGTCCACGCCGCAGGCCTGCGCCTGCAGCGCCTGCGCCCGGCCGATCTCGCCGCCGTCCGCCGTCACGGCGGCGTTGTTCGACATGTTCTGCGGCTTGAACGGCGCGACCGAAAACCCGCGCCGCCGCGCCGCGCGGCAGAGCCCCGCGACGAGGACAGATTTGCCGACATTGCTGCCGGTCCCCTGCAGCATCAGGGCGCGGCCCATGGCTCAGGCCGGATAGAAAATGGCGCAGACGGCGTAGCCCTTCGGCAGCGGCAGGGTCGGCGGCGCGTCGAAACCCTGCGCGACATGATCGGGCAGGAGATGGGTGTGCGGCCCCTCGGGCGAGGTCCCGCCGGGGGGCGGGATCGCGGCGTCGATCTCGGCGCGCAGGCCCGCGGTCTCGACGATCCGCACGGGGCTTTCCTCGACCATCGCCGCGCGGATGCGGTCGAGATGGTCGGGCCAGGCTTCCCCCACATGTTCAGCAAGGCGCGCGGCGAGCGGGGCCGGGCAGCGGATCGAGAACCGCGCGGCGCTGCGCCCGAGCCCGACGTCAAAGCGGACCCCGTCGGCGTCGCGCGCGAGCAGCGCGCCGGCGTCTTTCCCGAGCGGCGTCAGCGCGCCGGGGCCGGGCGCGCCGAGGCGCGACTCCGGCACGGCGAAGGCGATCAGCGGCGCATTGCCGGGGCGGACGAGCTCGAAGGCGGCGAGATGGTCGGGCGCCTCGATCCGCATCGCCGCGCGGCCCGTGCGTAGCGTCAGGGCGAGCCCCTCGCGCTGCGCCTCGAACGGCTCGTCAGGGTCGCGCAGCACTTCGGCGACCGCGCCATAGACGCCGACGACGAAGGTCCCGGCGGCCTCCGCAAAACGCCGCTCGACCTCGTCGAGCAGGGTTGCGCCGCGCCAGTCGAGGCGCCGCGCGGCGAGCCCGAGCGCCGCCGCCCGGGCCGGCAGCTCGGCCCAGACGCGGGCGCGAAACGCCTCGTCGGCGCTTCCCCACCGCGCGATCTCGTCGCGCGTGCGGGCGCAGCCGACGCAAAGGCCGCTCGCCTCGTCGAGCGCGCAGGCGCCGACGCAGGGGCTCGCGGGACGGGGGCGTGGCGCGACGCCCATCAGAACTCGACGCCCTTCTGCGCCTTCACGCCGTCCCGGAACGGGTGCTTCACAAGGCTCATCTCGGTCACGAGATCGGCGGCGGCGACGAGCTCGGGCGGGGCGTTGCGGCCGGTCAGGCAGACATGGGTCATGGGCGGCTTTCGGGTGAGAAGAAAATCGACCGTCCCGGCGGCGTCGAGATAGCCGTAGCGCAGCGCGACGTTGATCTCGTCGAGCAGCACGAAGCGGATCTGCGGGTCCAGGATCTGCTCCATGGCGAGGCGCCAGCCGGCCTGCGCCGCCGCGACGTCGCGGTCGCGGTCCTGCGTCTCCCAGGTGAAGCCCTCGCCCGACACGAAGAAGCGGCAGTCTTCGGCGAAGCGCTCGCGCAGCAGGGTCCGCTCGCCGGTCTCCCAGCCGCCCTTGATGAACTGGACCACGGCGCAGGGCATGCCATGGGCGACGCAGCGCAGGATCATGCCGAATCCGGCCGAAGACTTGCCCTTGCCCGCCCCGGTATGGACGATGATCAGGCCCTTCTCGCCGGTCTTCGACTTCATCAACTCGTCGCGCGCGGCTTTCACGACCTTCATCTTGGCGTTATGGCGCGCCGCCAGCTCGTCCATCGACCCTCCACGCTCCGTCCGCCCGTCGCGGCGCTTCGCCCGCCGGCCTTTCCTGTGTAAGCAGATGGCGGGCTCAGGCGCCAGCCCCGGGCGACGCTTACTTGCGTCCGCACGGGCGCCGCGCCAAGCTTGCAGGCGCGCCCCGCGCAAGAATCTCCGCGCGCCGCGCCCCGTTTCGCCAGAAAAGGCAGTCTGAATGGCCAGTCTCGAAAAGCTTCCCGTCACCGTCGTCACGGGCTTCCTCGGCGCCGGCAAGACCACGCTGATCTCGCATCTCATCCGCAATTCGGGCGGGCGGCGGCTCGCCGTGGTGGTCAATGAGTTCGGCGACATCGGCGTTGACGGCGACATCCTCAAGGGCTGCGCCCTGCCCGAATGCCCGGCCGAAAACATCATCGAGCTCGCCAACGGCTGCATCTGCTGCACCGTCGCCGATGATTTCATCCCCGCCATCGAGGCGCTGATGGCGCTCGACCCGCGCCCCGACCATATTCTCATCGAGACGAGCGGCCTCGCCCTGCCGAAGCCGCTGGTCAAAGCCTTCGACTGGCCGGCGATCCGCTCGCGCATCACGGTCGACGGGGTGATCGCGCTGGCCGACGCCGAGGCGGTCGCCGCCGGGCGCTTCGCCCCCGATCTCGCGGCGGTCGAGCGCCAGCGCCTCGCGGATGAAAACATCGACCACGAAACGCCGCTGAGCGAAGTGTTCGAGGACCAGATCGGCTGCGCCGACATCGTGCTTTTGACCAAATGCGACCTCGCCGGCCCCGAGGCCGTGGCGAAGGCGAAAGCCGTCATCGAGGCCGAGGCGCCGCGCCGGCCGCCGATCGTCGAGGTGACCGAGGGCGCGATCGACCCGCGCGTGATCCTCGGCCTCGGCGTCGCGGCCGAGGACGACCTCGCCGCACGGCCGAGCCATCATGACGACGAATCGGGCCATGACCACGATGATTTCGCCAGCGTCGTCGTCGACGCGCCCGAGATCGACGACCCCGCCGAATTCGCCGGACGGATCGCCGAGCTCGCCCGCGCGCGCGACATCCTGCGCGTGAAGGGCCATCTGGCGGTCGCGGGCAAGCCGATGCGCCTGCTCGTCCAGGCGGTCGGCGGGCGCGTGCGCTGGCAATATGACCGGCCATGGCGGCCGGACGAGGCGCGCGCCGGCCGGCTCGTGGTCATCGCCGAGCGCGACGACGTCGACGCCGACGCCATCCGCGCCGCCCTCGCGCCGCAGGCCGCCGCCGCCGGATAAGCCATGCACGTCATCTTCCGCGAGAGCCGCGGGCTCGAAGAAACGGAGACGCCGACCGACCTCGGCCAGAGCCCGGCCGATCTCGCCGTGCTGTCCTTCTCGGATTCGGACCTCGCGGCCTTCATGGCCGGATGGCGCCTCGCCGGCGGGCGCGAGGGCGGCGCGCCGGGGCTGCGCCTCGCCAGTCTCGCGGATCTGCGGCACCCGCTGTCGGTCGACGCCTATCTGGAGCGCACGCTCGGCGCGGCGAAAGGCGTGCTGGTGCGGCTCATCGGCGGCGCCTCCTACTGGCCCTATGGGCTCGGCCAGATCGAGGCGCAGGCGCGCCGGCGCGGCATGGCGCTCGCCGTGCTGCCGGCCGACGGCCGGCCGACGAGCGCCTCGACGCCGCCTCGACCCTGCCCCGCGCGACGCTGCGGCGGCTCGCGCGGCTCTGCGACATGGGCGGCCCCGGCGCGGCCCGGGCCGCGCTCGCCGAACTCGCCCGCGCGGCGGGTTTGCGCGAAGGAGGATTGGGCGAAGGCGGTCCGGGCGCGCCGGCCGGCGCCCTCGCCGACGTCGGCGCCTGGACGCCCGAGGACGGGGTCTGCTGCCCCGCGGCTTGCGCCCTCGACGCGGCCGGACCGCGGGCCGGCGCGCCGCTCGCGCTCATCGTGTTCTACCGGGCCTTCGTGGCGGCCGACGACCTCGCCCCCATGGCGGCGCTGGCTGAGGCGCTGCGGGCGCGGGGCTTTCGCGCGCTCGGCCTGTTCGCGCCCTCGCTCAAGGCGCCGGAGGCGGCGCTCTGGCTCGCCCGCCAGATCGCCGCGCTGAAGCCCGCGACGATCGTCAACGCGACGGCCTTTTCGGGCCGGGGCGAGGGATTCGCCTCGCCGCTCGACGCGACGCGCGCGCCGACGCTCCAGGCCGCGCTTTCGACCTCCACGCGGCGGGCCTGGGACAGCGCCGAGCGCGGCCTTTCGCCGGCCGACCTCGCCATGCATGTCGCCCTGCCCGAGGCCGACGGGCGCCTGTTCGCCGGCGTCGTCTCGTTCAAGGAGCCGCTGGCGCGCGACCCCGATCTCGAATTCGCGCGCTGCGCGCATGTCCCGCATGACGACGGCGTCGCCGCCGTCGCCGACCAGGCGGCGGCGTGGCGCCGGCTCGCGGCGCTTCCGCCCGGCGAGCGGCGGGTCGCGTTCGTGCTCTCGACCTATCCGGGCCGCGGCTGGAACATGGCCCATGCGGTCGGGCTCGACGCGCTCGCCTCGGCCGGGGCGATGCTTGAGGATCTCGCCGCCGAGGGCTATGACGCGCCGGCCGGCGCGGCCCTCGGGCCGGGCCTCGCGACGGCGCGGATCGCCTGGCCGCTCAAAACCTATCGCGCCGCGCTGGCGCGGCTTCCCGCGCCCCTGCGCGACGCGCTCGACGCCGCCTGGGGCCCTCCCGAGGCCGACCCCGACGCCGGGATACAGGGCTTTTCCTTCGCCGCGCTGCGGCGCGGGCGCATGATCGTGGCGCTCCAGCCCGAGCGCGGCCTCCCCGCGCGGCGCGACGGCGACTATCACGACCTCTCGCGCCCGCCGCGCCACGCCTATGTCGCCTTCTATCTCTGGCTGCGCGAAACGGCCGACGCGCTCGTCCATGTCGGCGCCCATGGCACGCTCGAATGGCTGCCGGGCAAGGCCGTGGCCCTGTCGCCGGCGTGCTGGCCGCAGGCGCTTTCGGGCGGCCTGCCGGTCATCTATCCCTTCATCGTCAACGATCCGGGCGAGGCGGCGCAGGCCAAGCGCCGCCTCGGCGCCGTGACCATCGGCCATATTCCGCCGCCGCCGCGCCGCGCCGGCCCGACCGGGCCGCTCGAACGGCTCGAAGCCCTGCTCGACGAATTCTCGAACGCCGACGGGCTCGATCCGAAGCGGCGCCTGCGCCTTGTCGCCGACATCCGCGACGAGGCGCAGGCGCAGGGCGTCGAGCGCGAGCTTGGCGTTTCGGCCGACGCGAGCCACGCCGAGGCGGTGACGCGCATCGACCGCTTCGTGTGCGACGTCAAGGCGAGCCAGTTCGGCGACGGGCTGCATGTGTTCGGCCGCGCGCCCGCCGCCGCCTGCCCGTTCGACGCCGCGGCCTGCGCGCAGGCCGAGCGCCGCGCGCTCATCGACGCGCTCGCCGGCCGGCGGATCGAGCCCGGCCCGTCGGGCTCGCCCTATCGCGGCCGCCCCGACGTGCTGCCCACCGGGCGCAACCTGTTCGCCGTCGATCCGCGCGCGACGCCCTCGCGCGCGGCCTGGCGGCAGGGCGTTCTGCTCGCCGACGAGCTCGTCCGCCGCCATCTGCAGGACGAGGGCGACTGGCCGCGCGCGCTCGTCGTCGATCTGTGGGGCTCGGCCACCATGCGCACGGCGGGCGAGGAATTCGCCATGGCGCTGGCCCTGCTTGGCGCGCGCCCGGTCTGGGACGACGCCTCGAACCGGGTCTGCGGCGTCGAGGCGCTCCCCCTCGCCGAGCTCGACCGGCCGCGCCTCGACGTGACGCTGCGCGTCTCGGGCCTGTTCCGCGACGTGTTCCCGACCCTCCCGGCCCTGTTCCAGCTCGCCGTGCGCACGCTCGCCGGCCGCGACGAGCCGCCCGACCAGAATCCTTTCGTGGGCCGCGACGGGCCGCGCGTCTACGGGCCCGCGCCGGGCCGCTTCGGGCTCGGCCTTGGCGCGAGCCTCGCCGACTATTCCGACGCAGGGCGGCGCGCCGCGGGCGCCGCCTGGATCGAGGCCAGCGCCTTCGCGCAGGAGGGCGGCGGCGCCGCGCGCCGCGACGAAGCGGGCCTGCGCCAGCGGCTCGCGCAGGCCGACGCCTTCGTGCATCTCCAGGACCTGCCCGAAACCGACCTGCTGCTCGCCGAGGACTACGCCAGCCACGAGGCGGGCTTCGCCGCCGCGCAAAAGCTCGCCGGCGGACAGGCCGCGCTCTACCATCTCGACGCCACGGACCCAAAGCTGCCCCGCGCGCGGCCCCTCGCCGAGGAGATCGCGCGCGTCGTGCGGGCGCGCGCCGCGCATCCGGGCTGGATCGCCGGCATGCGCCGCCACGGCTTCCGCGGCGCGGCCGAGATCGCCGCCACGCTCGAAAACATGGCGGCCTTCGCCCATCTCGCCGGCGCCGTGCCGGCGCATCTGTTCGACCTTTATCACGACGCGACCCTCGGCGACCCGGACGTCGCGGCCTTCCTCGAAGACGCCAATCCGCAGGCGCACGCGGCCATGCGCGCCCGCTTCGCCGCGCTTCACGCCGCGGGGCTGTGGCGCTCAAGGCGCAATTCGATCCTCGCCGCGCTCGACGCCGCGGCGCCCGGGCGCGCGTCGTGAGCGCCCCCGTGGTCAAGGGCTGGTGCCCCGGCCCGCGCCGGCCGATGCCGTCGGGCGACGGCCTCGTGGTCCGCGCCCGCGCGCCGCTCGGCGAGCTGACGCCCGGCGCCGCGCGCGGCCTCGCCGGGCTCGCGCAAGCCCATGCGAGCGGCGCGGTCGAGCTCACCAATCGCGGCAACCTCCAGCTGCGCGGCGTGAGCGAGGCCGCCTTTCCGGCGCTGGCGCAGGGGCTCGCCGCGCTCGGCCTCGCCGGCGCCGAGGGCGAGGCCGAGGCGCGCGTGAGCGTCGTGCTCGACCCGTTCCGCGGCCTTGGCGACGCCGACGCGCAGACGCTGTGCGCCGATACGCTGGCCCACGCCCTCGCCGCGCCGGAGTTTTCGGCCCTGCCCGTGAAATTCGGCTTCGTGGTCGACGCCGGCGCGCGGCGACGGCTCGACGGCGTCAGCGGCGACGTGCGCGTCGAGGGCGCGGACGGGGCGTTCGTCGTGCGCGCCGACGGCCTCGCCACGGGCCGGCGCGCGGCCGATGCGGCCGGAGCCGCGGCGCTGGCGCTCGATCTCGCCCGCTGGTTCCTCGCCTCGGGCGGCGTCGGGGCGGACGGGCGCGGCCGCATGCGCGCGCATGTGGCGGCGGGCGCCACGCCGCCGCCGGAGCTGTTTGGCGACGCCCGCCCTTCGCCCGCAGCGGCCAGGCCGCGGCCCGGCCCCGGGGCGCGGGGGTCAATGTCGCGGCGGCGTTCGGCGAGCTTGCCGCCGCCGCCCTGCGTCGCCTCGCCGACGCCGCCGCGACGACGCTGCGGGTCACGCCCTTCCGCATGATTCATCTGCCGGGCGTCGACCCGTCGCGCCTGCGCCCCGCCGCGGCGGCGGGCCTGATCCTCGACGCGAGCGACCCGCTGCTGCGCGTCGTCGCCTGCCCCGGCGCGCCGGCCTGCGCGCAGGCGCGCGCGTCCGTGCGCCCGCTCGCCCGCGCGCTCGCGCCGCGCCTGCCGGCGGGGCGCCTGCTGCATGTCTCCGGCTGCGCCAAGGGCTGCGCCCTGCCGGGGCCCGCCGATCTGACGCTCGTCGGGCGCGACGACGGCGGCTTCGATCTTGTCAGGGACGGCGCGCCATGGGATGAACCGGCGCGCCGCGCGATCCTGACGCGGGGCGACGGCGACCTGCGGCGGCTGACGGATGCCCTATCATTATGAGACCGACGGCGCGGCGATCTACGCCCGCTCCTTCGCCACGATCAGGGCCGAGGCGAGCCTTTCCGGCTTCACGCCCGACGAGGAGCAGGTGGCGGTGCGCATGATCCACGCCGCCGGCATGGTCGGGCTCGAGGCGCATCTGCGCTTCTCGCCCGGCATGGTCGGCGCGGCGCGGGCGGCGCTCGAGGCCGGCGCGCCGATTCTCTGCGACGCGCGCATGGTCGCCGAAGGCGTCACCCGCAGCCGCCTGCCGGCGCGCAACGACGTGATCTGCACGCTCGGCGCGCCAAAAGTCCCCGAGCTCGCCACGCGCCTCAACACCACGCGCTCGGCGGCGGCGGTCGAATTGTGGCGTCCGCATCTTGCGGGCGCGGTCGTCGCGATCGGCAACGCGCCGACCGCGCTGTTCCATCTGCTCGAACTGCTCGAAGCGCCCGACGGCCCGCGCCCGGCGGCGATCGTCGGCTGCCCCGTGGGCTTCGTCGGCGCGCGCGAATCGAAGGCGGCGCTGTGGGCCGCCGCGCCTGCGCCCTGCCTGATCGTCGAGGGGCGCCTTGGCGGCAGCGCGCTCGCCGTCGCCGCGGTCAACGCGATCGCGAGCCGCGCCGAATGAGCGCGGCGGCGGAGACGGCCGCGCGGCCGGCCATGGGCACGATCTATGGCGTCGGCCTCGGCCCGGGCGATCCCGAGCTCATGACCCTGCGCGCCGACCGGCTGGTGCGCGGCGCGGCCCATCTCGCCTATTTCCGCAAGGCCGGCCGCAGGGGCCATGCGCGCCGCATCGTCGACGGGCTCGTGCGCGCCGACGCGCGCGAATACCCCATGGACTATCCGGTCACGACCGAGATTCCGGCGTCCGACCCGCGCTACGGCGCGGCGCTCTCGGCCTTCTACGAACAGGCGACGGCGACGCTGCTCGCCCTCGCCCGGGCCGGCGAGGACGTGGTGGTGCTGTGCGAGGGCGACCCGTTCTTCTACGGCTCCTTCATGCATCTTCACATCCGCCTCAAGGACCATGCGCCGGTCGAGGTCGTGCCGGCCGTCACGTCGGCCGCCTGGACGGCGACGCGCCCCCGTCGCCTGGGGCGACGACACGCTGACGGTGCTCGCCGGCACGCTGCCCGAAGACGAGCTCGCCCGCCGCATGGCCGACGCCGACGCGCTGGTGGTGATGAAGATCGGCCGCAACCTCGGCCGCGTCCGCCGCGCGCTCGAGGCGGCCGGCAAGGCCGACCGCGCGGTCTTCGTCGAATACGCCAGCATGGCGCGGCAGCGCGTCGCGCCGCTGCGCGAGGCCGACGACGCCGACGCGCCCTATTTCTCCATCGTCGTCGTGCATGGCTAGCGCGATGGGCGGATGGCTCGCCGTCGCGGGGCTCGGCCCGGGAGACGAACGGCTCGTCACGCCCGAGGCCGCCGCGGCGATCGCGCGCGCGAGCGACCTCGTCGGCTATGGCCCCTATGTCCGGCGCGTCGCGCCGCGCCCGGGGCTGCGCCTGCATGAGAGCGGCAACGGCGACGAGATCGCGCGGGCGCGCCTTGCGCTCGCGCTCGCGGCCGAAGGGCGGCGGGTGGTGGTGGCGAGCTCGGGCGACCCCGGCGTGTTCGCCATGGCCGCGGCGGTGTTCGAGGCGATCGAGACGGGGGAGCCCGGCTGGCGCGGCCTCGACGTCCGCGTGCTGCCCGGCGTCACCGCCATGCTGGCCGCGGCGGCGCGGGCCGGCGCGCCGCTCGGGCATGATTTCTGCGCCCTCAACCTGTCCGACAATCTGAAGCCCCGGGCGCTGGTCGAGCGGCGGCTGCGGCTCGCGGTCGAGGCCGATTTCGCCATGGCGCTCTACAATCCGCGCTCGAAGGCGCGCCCCGACGGCTTCGCCCGCGCGCTCGAAATCCTGCGCGCGGTCTGCGAGCCCGGCCGGGTGCTGATTTTTGCGCGCGCCGTGTCGACCCCCGACGAAGAGATCGAGGTCGTCGCGCTGTCTGAGGCGCGGCCCGAACAGGCCGACATGCGGACGATCGTGCTCGTCGGCTCCTCCGCGACGCGCGTTCTCGCGCGCGAGGGGCGCCCGTTTGTTTATACGCCGAGGTCGGCGCCCGCATGAGCGGCCCAGTCGAGCGCCGCCGCCGCGTCATGGACCTCGGCCCGCGCCGGACGGGGCGGCCGGTCGATCATGATCACCGGCAGGCCGAGCGCGCGCGCCGCCGCGATCTTGGCGTAGGCGCCGGCGCCGCCCGAATTCTTCGAGACCACGAGCCCGACGCCGCGCGCCTGCATCAGGGCGCGGTCGGCGGCCTCGGTGAACGGGCCGCGGTCGACCACCACCTCATAATCCGGGAAGGGCTGGGGCGCGCGCGCCGGATCGACGAAGCGCAGCAGATAGAAATGCTGCGGATTGGCGGCGAACTCGACGAGCCGCGTGCGCCCGACCGCGAGCATGACGCGGGCGGGCGCGCGCCGCAGCGCCGCGACCGCGCCGGCGACGTCCGCGACCCTGGTCCAGCGGTCGCCCGGCGCCTCCTGCCAGGGGGCCCGCGTCAGCGCGAGCAGCGGGGTGCGCGTGGCGCGGCAGGCGGCGGCGGCGTTGGCGCTCATCTGCGCCGCGAAAGGATGGGTCGCGTCGATCACATGGGTGATTCCGGCCGCGCCCAGATAGGCGGCGAGGCCCGACGCCCCGCCAAAGCCGCCGACGCGCCGCTCGAGCGGATGCTCGGGCAGGCGCTCGACCCGCCCCGCGAAGGAGACGACGCCCGAAAGCCCCGCGCCCTGCGCCGCGCGCGCGAGCGCGAGCGCCTCCGGCGTGCCGGCGAGGATCAGAAGGTTCTGACGCATGGCTGAGGCCCCCTGGCTGACGATCGTCGGGATCGGCGAAGATGGCCTTGAAGGGCTCGCGCCGGCAAGCCGCGCCGCGCTCGAGGCGGCCGAAATCGTCATGGGCCCGGCGCGCCATCTGGCGCTCGCGCGGGGGCTTGCGGCCGAAACGCGCGTCTGGCCGGCGCCTTTTGCCGACGGCCTGCCGATCCTGCTCGGGCTCAGGGGACGCAGGACCGCCGTGCTGGCCTCGGGCGATCCGTTCTGGCATGGCGCGGGCGCGGTGATCGCCCGCGCGCTCGCCCGCAGCGAATGGCGCGCCCTGCCGGGGCCGTCGGCGTTCTCCCTCGCCGCCAGCCGCCTCGGCTGGCCGCTTGAGCGCACGCGCCGCCTCGGCCTCCATGCGGCGCCGCTGACGCGGCTGCGCCCGCATCTTGCGCCCAACGTCCGCATCGTCGCGCTGCTGCGCGACGGCGCGGCGGTCGCCGAGCTCGCCGGCTATCTTTGCGCGCAGGGGTTCGGCGCGAGCCGCCTCTTTGTCATGGAGGCGCTCGGCGGCCCGCGCGAGCGGGTGAGCGAGGCGCGCGCCGACGCCCTTCCGGCGGGCGACTTCGCGCATCCGCTCTGCGTCGCCATGGAGCTTGCCGGCGACGGCCCGGCCGTCCCGCGCGCGTCCGGGATCGACGACGCCTTTTTCGAGCATGACGGGCAGATCACCAAGCGGCCGATGCGCGCCCTCGCCCTGTCGGCGCTGGCGCCGCGGCCGGGCGAACTGCTGTGGGACATCGGCGCGGGCGCGGGCTCGATCGCGATCGAATGGCTGCTGAGCGACGCCGCAACGCAGGCGATCGGCGTCGAGGCGCGCCCCGACCGCGCCGCCCGCATCCGCGCCAACGCCGCGCGGCTCGGCGTCGACCGGCTGCGGGTGGTCGAGGGCGAGGCCCCGGCGGCGCTCGACGGCCTGCCGCCGCCGCAGGCCGTGTTCATCGGCGGCGGCCTCAGCGAGGCGCTGATCGCCGATCTCGAACGCCGCCTCGCGCCGGGGGCGCGCCTCGTCGCCAACGCCGTGACGCTCGAATCGGAAGCCCTGCTCGCGGCCTGTCAGGCGCGGCGCGGCGGCGAGCTGCTGCGCGTCGAGCTCGCCGAAGCTTCCCCGCTCGGCGGCCGGCGCGGCTGGAAGGCCGCCTATCCGGTCACGCAATGGCGCGCGGTCCTGCGATGAGCCGCGGAGTTTCGCCATGACCGTCCATTTCATCGGCGCCGGCCCCGGCGCGCCCGACCTTCTGACGCTGCGCGGGCGCGACCTGATCGCCGCCTGCCCGGTCTGCCTCTATGCCGGCTCGCTCGTGCCGAAGGCGGTGCTGGCGCATTGCCCGCCGGGCGCCCGCCTCGTCGACACCGCGCCGATGGACCTTGACGCGATCATCGCCGAGATCACGCGCGCCCATGCCGCCGGCGCGGACGTGGCGCGGCTGCATTCGGGCGACCTCTCCGTCTGGTCGGCCATGGGCGAGCAGATCCGCCGGCTCAGGGCGCTGAACATCCCCTACGCCGTCACGCCGGGCGTGCCCGCCTTCGCCGCGGCCGCGGCCGCGCTCGGCGTCGAACTGACGCTGCCGGGGATCGCCCAGTCGGTGGTGCTGACGCGCACGCCGGGCCGCGCCTCGGCCATGCCGCAGGGCGAGACGCTCGCGGCCTTCGGCGCGACCGGCGCGACGCTCGCCATTCATCTTTCGGTCCAGAACCTCGCCCGCGTCGTCGCCGACCTCATGCCCCATTACGGCCCCGGCTGCCCGGTCGCGGTGGTTTACCGGGCGAGCTGGCCCGACCAGAAGATCATCCGCTCGACGCTCATGGGCGTCGAGGCGGCGCTCGCGCCCGAAATCTCGCGCACGGCGCTCATTCTGGTCGGGCCGGCGCTCGCCGCCGAAGGCTTCGACGACAGCAGGCTCTACGCCGCCGACTACGACCGCCGCCACCGGCCGCAGTCGGACGCAAGCCCCTGGGCCAACTGGACGCCCGACGATGCGTGAGGCGCTGGGCGTCCTGCCGCCGGGGCTGCTCGTCTCGGCGCCCGCGTCGGGCTCGGGCAAGACCACGGTCGCGCTCGGCCTGCTGCGCGCCTTCGCCGAAGACGGGCTCGCCGTGCAGCCGTTCAAGTCGGGGCCGGACTACATCGACCCCGCCTTCCACCGCGCCGCCTGCGGCCGCGCGTCCTACAATCTCGACAGCTGGGCGATGGGCGAGGGCCTTTTCTCAGCCGTCGCGGCGACCGCGCTCGGCGCCGACCTCTGCGTCGCCGAGGGCTCCATGGGCCTTTACGACGGCGTGGCGACACAAGGGCTTTCGGGTTTCGGCTCGAGCGCCGAGACGGCCCGCGCCATGGGCTGGCCCGTGCTGCTCGTGCTCGACGTGGGCGGACAGGCGCAGTCGGCCGCCGCCGTCGCGCTCGGCTTTGCGGCCTACGCGCCCGACCTTCGCTTCATGGGCGTGATCTTGAACCGCGTCGCGAGCCCGCGCCATGAGCGGCTCGTGCGGCTCGGCATGGAGCGCGCCGGCCTCGCCGTGCTCGGGGCCCTGCCGCGCCGCGGCGAGCTGAAGCTGCCCGAGCGCCATCTGGGCCTCATCCAGGCGGTCGAGCATCCAGACCTCGACGCGGCGATTGCAGGCTACGCCGCCTTTCTGCGCGCCCATGTCGATCTCGCCGCGATCAGGACCGGCGCGCAGGGCGGCGTTCGCGCCCGGCCCGGCGCGCTGGCGCGTCCGCCGGCGCAGCGCGTCGCGCTCGCGCAGGACGAAGCCTTCTCCTTCGCCTATCCGCATCTTCTCGAAGGCTGGCGCGCGGCGGGCGCCGAGATCCTGCCCTTCTCGCCGCTCGCCGACGAGCCGCCCGACGCCGGCGCCGATCTCGTCTGGCTGCCCGGCGGCTATCCCGAACTCCACGCCGGCCGGCTCGCGCAGGCTTCGCGCTTCATGAACGGGCTGCGCGCCCATGCGCGAACCCGCCCCGTCCATGGCGAGTGCGGCGGCTATATGGCGCTCGGCGCGGCGCTCATCGACGCTGGCGGGGTCCGGCACCAGATGGCCGGGCTGCTCGGGCTCGCGACCTCTTATGAAGCGCGCCGGCTGCATCTCGGCTATCGCCGCGCGACGCTCGAACAGGCGATGCCCGGACATGCGGCGGGGACGGCGCTGCGCGGCCATGAATTCCATTATTCGACCATCCTCGAACAGCCCGACGCGCCGCTCGCCCGCGTCGCCGACGCCGACGGCGCGCCGACGCCCGAGACCGGCTCGCGCCGCGGCCATGCGACGGGGACCTTCTTTCACCTGATCGCGGAGGAGCCATGAACGCGACGGCGAAGCCCGTCGACCTCTGGCTGGTCGGCGTCGGCGCGGGCAATCCGGAGCATGTGACGCTCGAGGCGAGGCGCGCCCTGCGCGCGGCCGCGCTGGTGCTCGTGCCGCGCAAGGGGCCCGACAAATCGGACCTCGCCGAACTGCGCCTGTTCATTCTGAAGGCGTGCGAAAGCGCGGCGCGGATCGTCGAATTCGACATGCCCGTGCGCGACGAGCGCCTGCCCTATGAGGAGCGCGTGCGGCGCTGGCACGACGAGATCGCCGCCGTCTGGTCGCGGGAGATCGCGCGGGCCGCGCCCGACGGCCCCGTGGCGCTGATGGTCTGGGGCGACCCGGGGCTCTATGACGGCACGCTGCGCATCGCCGCGCGGCTTGAGCCGCGCCCGCGCCTGCGCGTCGCGCCGGGGATCACCGCCCTGCAGGCGCTGACCGCGGCCCACGCCATCCCGCTGAGCGCGGTCAATGGCGCCGTCACGATCACGACCGGACGCCGCCTGCGCGAATCCGGCTGGCCGCAGGGCGCGGAGACGGTCGCGGTGATGCTCGACGGCGACTGCGGCTTCGCGCGCCTCGACCCGGCGGGGATTCACATCTGGTGGGGCGCCTTCCTCGGCATGCCCGACGAGACGCTCGCCGAAGGGCCGCTCGCCGAGGCCGGCCCGCGCATCGTCGCGCTGCGCGCCGAGGCGCGGGCGCGGCGCGGCTGGATCATGGACATTTATCTGATGCGGCGGACGTAGGCGCGGGCCGTGGGCTCAAGACGCGCAAGGCCCGGACGGACCGGGCCTCGCGTCTTCGGGCCGGCGCTCAGCGCAGGGCGCGGGCGAGCCGGGGCGCCGCCGCGTGGGCGAGGCCGCGCTCCGCGACATAGCCGAAAAGCAGGCCAAGCGTCGTCCACAGGATCGCCTGGATCCCGAATGAAACGAGCCGGAAGCGCCACAGCAGCATCGCCGGAAACTGGTCGGGCACCTCGTTGACGGCCGGCAGGACGGTCTGCGCGACGATCATCAGGACCAGATAGAGCGCGACGCCGAGCAGGGCCGCGTTCCAGGCGCCAAGCCGCGTCCAGAGGCTGCGCGCCAGCGCCACGGCGGCGCCGAGCGAGACGAGCGAGAGCGCGATCATCGAGAAATAGAGCTGCGTCCTGAGCACGATGGTCTCGGGCTCGCCGATCGCCGGCGGATTGGGCGGATATTTCAGCGCCGGCAGCAGGGCGATCGCGACGAAGCCGGCGAGCGCCAGAAGGCCCGCGGTCGCGCGCGGCGACAGCGCGCCGAACCGGCCGAGGCAGAAGGCGAAGGCGAGCGCGAACAGGCCGCCGAGCGCCGCGCCATAGACGACGACGCCGGTGAACAGGCCGACGCCGGCCTGTTCGCCGCGGCTCACGAGTTCGGGCTCCGGGGGCTCGCCCTTCGCCTGGCTCACGGCCTCCTCGAAGGCGATGGCGCGATCGACCGAGGGCTCGCCGAAGACGCGCGCGAAGCCGAACGCGAGCAGCCCCGCGAGCACGCCGACGAGCATGCCGCGCAGCAGAAGTTGACCGACCATGCGGGCCTCCTCAGTGGCAGGGAAAGCCGAGGAGATGGCGTCCGTCATGCACGAATTCGTGGACGTAGGAGCCGGCGATCAGCGACGTCGCGCCTTCTTCGGCGCCCACGAAATAGATCGCGAGCAGGAGAATGAGGCCGCCGAACACGGCCCAGGGCAAAATCTCGCCGACCGGGATGGGGGCCGGCCGGGCGATGGGTTCAAGAACGATATCGGACATCATGCGCTCCCCGGGATGACGCGTCCCGCCAGATGAGACTCGCCGCGCATGGATCAGGTCTGGCTTCCGGCGCCGGGAGCGGCGGTCCGGTTCACAGTGGCGCGACCGCGCCGGATTTCCGCCGGCTTCCGATCCACGGGCGACGCCGTAGCTAGGCGCCGCCCGGCCGTCGTGTCAATGCGCGCGGCGCGTCAAGGCTTCATGTCCATATGGTCCATATGACCGCCCTGCTCCATGTGGCCGGACTGCGCGGCGCCGACGCCTTCGACATGATATTGCACGGAGACCGTCCCGGCTTTCTCGAAGGTGAGCGTGCCGTCGACGACCATGCCCTCCTTCAGCGGCTCCTTGATGTCGACGAACATCACATGATAGGAGCCGGGCTTGAGCGTCGCCGAGCCATGGGCCGGAATGACGAGCCCGCCGGTGACGGGGCGCATGGTCATGACCCCGTCCTTCATCTCGGTTTCATGGATCTCCGTCTTGGCGGAGAGGGTCGAGGTCGCCGCAATCAGCCGGTCCGGCGCGGCGCCCGCGTTCTTGACCTCGAAGAAGCCGGCCGCGACCTTGGAGCCGCCCGGCGTCGCGCGCGACCACGGGTGAAGGATCTCGAGCGCGCCGAGCTTGTATTCATGCGCGCGCGAGGCGCCGGCCGAAAGCCCGAGCGCGGCGAGAGCGCAGGCCGCGGCTGCGAAAAGCCCGCGGCGGCGTGAAAGAGCGTTGAACATGGCGAAGCTCCCGAATGGGCCGCGTTCGACGGCGGCCGGTTGCATGTTGCACGGCGCGGGCGACAGCGTCCTGACGCGCACGCCATTGTGAAGAAGCGCAGGCGTGACGTCAGAATTTCACCGACAGGCGCCCGTTGAAGGAGCGCCCGAGCCCGGCGACGGCGTAGCCATAGGCCGGCGACGTCCCCATCATCGTCGTCGTGGTGTAGTTGACGAGATTGGCGCCGCCGAGCGGCAGGAAATAATTGGCGTTGAGGATGTTGTCGACGCCGAAGTCGATCCGCAGCGCCTCCCATTGATAGCCGAGGCGGAAGTTGAGCAGCGCGTAGCTCGAGGTCGCAAGTTCGTTGCGCACCTGGCTCACCGCCGTTTTTGACCCGACGAGCTGAAGTTCAAGGCTCGAACTCCACGCGCCAAATGTCTGGTCGAGCGCGAGCGTCGCATTGACCGGCATCATGTGATAGAGATTGACGCCGTCGGTCCGCTCGCCCTTCACGAAGCTGAGGTTGCCGCGCACGCGGCCCTGGCCATATTCGCTCGTGTCCCACACGGTCAGTTTGCCGTCGAGATTGACGCCAAACAGCGAGGCGTCATGATTGGCGAACTGAAGATAGACGAAATTGTTCGTCGTCGTCAGATTGTTCGCCAGATTGGCGACGCAGCCGGCGAGGGCGCAGCGGTCGGCGTCGATGTAATCCTCGACATAGCTGTAATAGGGCGTCGCCCTGAGCTCCCACGCGCCCCTGTCGGGATCGCGCCAGGCGGCGGTGAAGCTCACCGTGTTGGCTTTTTCGGGCGCGAGACCGACATTGCCGACATAGCCGTTGCCGTCGCCGAACCAGCCGATCATCTTCATCGCCATGGCGTTGGTCGACCAGGCGTAGCGCTCGTAGAGATTGGGCGAGCGGGTTCTGTGCGCGAACGCCAGTTCGTAGCGGGAGCCGGGGTCGGCGTCGAAGCGGACCAGCGCCGAGCCGTCGAAATTGACGTCCGTGCGCGCGCGGTTGAGCGCGTTGAAGGCCGCGGCCTCCGCGCCATACATCATCGGATCGTAGCCCTGCACCTCGCCGGTGTTCATGGCCACCACGTCGTTGCGGCCGCCGATGACCGTGGTCCAGCCGGCGTCCCAGCGGCGCTCCCATTCGATGAAGGTTCCGACGCGCGTGCGCTGGCCGTTGTTGATGTTCTGGAACGTGTCCGGGCCCATCATCATCGAGCCTGCGACCGGCGGCCACCAGTCGTCGAGCTGGTTGTAGTAGAGCTCGTTGCCGACCCTGAGGAGATCCTGCGCGCTGACCGAGACGGTTCCCTTGACCGAATAGCCGGCGTCGAGGCTCTTCGTCTCCATCGGCATGTCGCCGGTCTTGTCCGGATAGATGAAGCCCATGGTGTGGCGGATGTAATTGCCGAAAGCGGTCGCCTCGAGCGCGCCCCAGTCGAACACGCCCTCATAGCGTCCGTTGAGATAGACGCTGTGATTGTTGGTCATGTCCATATATTGATTGACGAAGCCCTGATAGGGGATCGCCTGCCCGCCGATCTGCAGCGAAAACACGCCGTCCTGCACTTTCCTGGCCAGCGAAAGCGCGTAATTCTGCACATTGTAGAGCGTCGACTTGATCTTCGTGCCGTCGCCGGCCGTATAATCGCCGGCGCGCGCCCAGCCGCCCGTGAAGGCGAGACTGGTGTCATAATTGGCGACCGTCGTATTCATGTTGACGCCATAGGCGAGGCCGTTCGAGCGGATGAAGCCCGAGACCTCGCCGGCGGCGGCGACGGCGTCCCCCTGCGCGAAAACCGGCGGCGCGACTTTCGCGTCGATGCGCGCGCCGGTGAAGTCGCCGCCGACGCTGACCGGCGCCGAGCCCGTGTAGACGCGCGCGCCAGACAGCATGGCCGGATTGACGAAAGAGAGCGGCGGATTCATCTGGTTCGGACAGGCCGGGGCGAAGATCATGCCGTTGATCGACGTCTGCACCCGGTCGGCGCCCATGCCGTTGACGGAAGG
This sequence comes from Methylocella sp., assembly GCF_044226135.1. NCBI lineage: Bacteria > Pseudomonadati > Pseudomonadota > Alphaproteobacteria > Hyphomicrobiales > Beijerinckiaceae > Methylocella > Methylocella sp. Next base: position 18,576 of record NZ_JBGAHM010000002.1, read on the forward strand.
AAGGCTCGACACGCCGCCCGCTCCCCAGGCCGCGCCGCCGGGAAGGTCCCTGATCAGCGAGGCGGAGTCGCTTGTCCAGAGCTCGGCGCCGCGCGCCTGCGCGCCAGAGACGGCGGCCGTGGAGGCGGGAAGAAAGGCGCCCGGCGGCGGCGCCTCGACGATGACGGCGGGCAGCGTGTCGGCCGCCTGGCCATACGCCTGCGCCGCGCAGAACGGGCCGAGGCAGATCGCCGGAAACAGCGGGCGGGCGACCGCGGTCGACGCCCGAAGCGCGTCACGGACGCGCGGAGACAACAGGAAGCGCATGAAGACTATCCATCGGCGCGGGCGCGCAGGCAGGCGACGCGGGCGTCGCGCGCGCGGCCTCGGGGCCGTGTTGACTGAAGGCTGAAGCGGATCGGATTCGCCGCAAGGCGGCGACGGCCTCAGGCGGCGGCGGGAGGCCCGCGCGCCCGCACGGGCGAGGCGGACGCGCCCGCATGCAGCGCCGTCCACAGCGCGATCTCGAAATGCAGCTCGATCGCGAAGCGGTCGATCACGGGGGCCGCCGGCGGCGGCGGGAGCGCGGCCGCGTCAAGGCGGCAAAGGCATGACAGGCAGTGCGGCCTTGACGGCGCATGTTCGCCGGAGTCCGCCGGCGCGTCGGCGGCGCACAGGCGCAAGCCCCCGCCCGCGTCCTGCGGCAGGCTGGCGGCGAGCGCGCCCGTGAGCACGATCTGCAGGACGAGCGCATAGGCGGCGGCGAAGGCCGCGACCGTTGCGAAATTTTTCGTCCACCTTGCCAGCCGCGACATGCCGAACCTTCCAGACTGACCGATAACATGACGGCGCGTCCGAAATAAAGGGCGCGCGCGGGCCGGCCGGGGCCGCGCGCGGATTTCGTCTCCCACTGTGGCGAAAACGTCCCGCCGTCAGTCCCAGGCCAGCGCGCCGCCGCTCTGATAGTCGATGACGCGCGTCTCGAAGAAGTTCTTCTCCTTTTTGAGATCCATCGTCTCGCTCATCCACGGGAACGGATTTTCGGCCGGCGCGAACGCCGGCGCGAGGCCGAGCTGGCCGCAGCGGCGGTTGGCGATGAAGCGCATATATTGATCGCACAGGGGCGCGTTGAGGCCGAGCAGGCCGCGCGGCATGACGTCCCGCGCATAGGCCGATTCGAGCGAAGCCGCCTCGCTCACCATGCCGCGCAGCTCGTCCTGGAACGCCTTCGTCCACAGATCGGGATTTTCGATGCGGATCTGGTTGATCACGTCGACGCCGAAATTGAGGTGAAGCGATTCGTCGCGCAGAATATACTGATACTGCTCGGCGACCCCGACCATCTTGTTGCGCCGCCCGAGCGAGAGAATCTGCGCGAAGCCCGTGTAGAACCACATGCCCTCGAACACGACGTAGAAGGCGACGAGATCGCGCAGGAACGCCTGATCGGCCCCGGGCGCGCCGGTCGCGAATGAATCGTCGGCGAGCGCGCGCGTATGCTCCAGCGCCCAGGCGGCCTTGTCGGTGATCGAGGGCGCCTCGCGATACATGTTGAACAGCTCGCCCTCGTCGAGGCCCAGGCTCTCGACGATATACTGGAAGGTGTGCGTATGCACCGCCTCCTCGAACGCCTGCCGCAGCAGATACTGCCGGCACTCCGGATTGGTCAGCCGGCGGTAGATGGCGAGCACGATATTGTTGGCGACGAGGCTTTCGGACGCCGCGAAGAAGCCGAGATTGCGCTTGACCATGCGCCGTTCGTCCTCGCTCAGCCCGTCGCGCGAGCGCCATAGCGCGATGTCGGCCTGCATCGAGACTTCGGTCGGCATCCAGTGGTTGTTGCAGGCGGAAAGATATTTCTCCCACGCCCATTTGTATTTGAGCGGCAGCAGCTGGTTGACGTCGGCGCGGGCGTTGATCATGCGCTTGTCGTCGACGCTGACGCGCGCCGCGCCGCGCTCGATGCGCCCGAGGCCCGAGCCGTCGGCGGACGGAGCGGGCGCGGACAGGGCGCGGCGCGGCGCGGAGTTGAGGTCAGACCAGTCGAGCATGGCCGCGTCTCCCTTTCGCGCAGTCACTGGCAGGCCTCGCAGGCCGGATCGTCGAGCGCGCAGGCCGCCGGCGCGGCGGCGACCGCGTTCAGCTTTCCGTCGACGCCCTTCAGCGTCGATTTCTCCACATGCGTCGCCGAGCGCGAACGCAGGTAATAGGTCGTCTTGAGGCCGCGCCGCCAGGCGAGACGGTAGGTCTCGTCGAGCTTGCGGCCCGAGGGCGTCGCCACATAGAGGTTGAGCGACTGCGCCTGGTCGATCCATTTCTGGCGGCGCGCCGCCGCCTCGATCAGCCACGCCGGCTCGATTTCGAACGCCGTGGCGTAGAGCGCCTTGATCTCGTCGGGAACGCGGTCGATCGCGCCGAGGCCGCCGTCGTAGTATTTGAGGTCCGACACCATCACCTCGTCCCACAGGCCGAGCGCCTTGAGGTCGCGCGCGAGCGCCGCGTTGACGATGGTGAAGTCGCCCGACATGTTGGATTTGACGAACAGGTTCTGGAACGCCGGCTCGATCGACTGCGACACGCCGCAGATGTTGGAGATGGTCGCGGTCGGCGCGATCGCCATGCAGTTGGAGTTGCGCATGCCGACGCGCCTCACCCGCTCGCGCAGGGCGTCCCAGTCGAGCGTCGAGGAGCGGTCGAAGTCGGCGCCGACGCCGGCGCGCTCCTCGCGCAGCAGCTCCTGCGAGTCGAGCGGCAGGATTCCCTGCGACCACAGCGAGCCGTCAAAGCTCGGATAGCGCCCGCGTTCGGCGGCGAGGTCGACCGAGGCCGAAATCGCCTCGAAGCTCAGGGCCTCCATGCTCTCGTCGGCGAAGCGCACGGCGGCGTCGCAGGCGTAGGGAACGCGCATCGCCTGCAGCGCGTCCTGAAAGCCCATGAGCCCGAGCCCGACCGGGCGATGGCGCAGGTTCGAGCGCCGCGCCTCGGGAATCGTGTAGAAATTGACGTCGACCACATTGTCGAGCATGCGCATCGCCGTCTTCACCGTGCGCGCCAGCCGCTCGCGGTCGAGGCCCCGCGCGCCCACATGGGCGGCGAGATTGACCGAGCCGAGATTGCACACCGCGACTTCGTCGTCCGAGGTGTTGAGCGTGATCTCGGCGCACAGGTTCGACGAATGCACGACGCCGGCGTGGCGCTGCGGCGAGCGGATGTTGCAGGCGTCCTTGAAGGCGATCCACGGATGTCCGGTCTCGAACAGCATGGTCAGCATGCGCCGCCACAGATCCGTCGCGCGCAGCTTGCGGAACACCTTGAGCTCGCCGCGCGCGGCCCTGGCCTCGCAGGCCTCATAGGCCTCTTTGAATTCGCGCCCGTAAAGCTCATGCAGATGCGGCGTCTCGTCAGGCGAAAACAGCGTCCACTGCCCGTCCGCCTCGACGCGCTCCATGAACAGGTCGGGAATCCAGTTCGCCGTGTTCATGTCATGCGTGCGGCGGCGGTCGTCGCCGGTGTTCTTGCGCAGGTCGAGAAACTCCTCGATGTCGACATGCCAGGTTTCGAGATAGGCGCAGACGGCGCCCTTGCGCTTGCCGCCCTGGTTGACGGCGATCGCCGTGTCGTTCGCCACTTTCAGGAACGGCACGACGCCCTGGCTCTCGCCGTTGGTGCCCCTGATATGCGCGCCGAGGCCGCGCACCCGCGTCCAGTCGTTGCCGAGGCCGCCGGAATATTTCGCGAGCAGCGCGTTGTCGCGGATCGACTTGAAGATGCCGTCGAGATCGTCCGGCACGGTGGTCAGGAAGCAGGACGAGAGCTGCGCGCGCGGCGTTCCGGCGTTGAACAGCGTCGGCGTCGAGGCCATGAAGTCGAACGACGACAGCAGGCGGTAGAACTCGACGGCGCGGGCCTCGCGGTCGACCTCGCGCAGCGCGATCCCCATGGCGACACGCATGAAGAAGGCCTGCGGCAGCTCGAAGCGCGCGCCGCCGACATGCAGGAAATAGCGGTCATAGAGAGTTTGCAGGCCGAGATAGTCGAAGGCGAGGTCGCGCGCGGGCTCGAGCGCCGCGACGATCCTGTCGACGTCGAAGCGGGCGAGCTCCGGGTCGATCAGCCCGCCGGCGATCCCCGCCTTGAGATAGGCGCGGAAATAATCGGCGTAGCGCGCCGCCATCTCGTCCTGCGTCGCGCCCTCGGGCCGGCCGGCGAGGAAGCTCAGCGCCTCGCGGCGCAGGCGGTCGAGCAGGAGGCGGGCCGAGGCGCGCGCATAGTTCGGCTCGGTCTCGATCAGCGTTCGCGCGGCGAGGATCGGCGCCTGCGACAGCTCGTCGAGCGTGACGCCGTCGTAGAGATTGCGGCGCGTCTCGTCGAGGATCGCCTCCGGGAAGACGCCGTCGAGGCCCTGCGCCGCGCTGCGCACGAGCGCGTCGAGCCGCGCCTCGTCGAGCGGCTCGAGCGCGCCGTCCGCCGTCTTGACGCGCAGCCGCGGCGCCAGCGGCTCGGCCTGCGCCGCGGCGCGCTCGCGCGCCCGCTCCTCGCGATAGAGCACATAGGCGCGCGCGACCTTGTGATGGCCGCCGCGCATCAGCGCGAGCTCGGCGCGGTCCTGGATGTCCTCGATATGGAAGGCGCGGCCGGCGTCGGCGCGGCGCGTCAGGCCGCCGACGATCTCGTCGGTCAGCTCGCGCACGATGTCATGCACGCGGCGCGAGGCGGCCGCGCCGCCGCCCTCGACGGCGAGGAACGCCTTGGTCAGGGCGAGCGCGATCTTGGCGGCGTCGAAGGGGGTGACCGCGCCATTGCGCCGGATCACCTGGCAGCCCGGCTCGGACGGCGCGCCCGCCGGGGCTGCGCGCCCGCCCGCATGGCTCCGGCCGGCCGGCCGTTCGAGCTCCACGATCTGCGACATCGGCTTCAGACTCCAGACGTTGAAGCAGAGGCCGCGCGGACGCATGGAGCAGGGGCGCGGCGGAGCGTCCGCCGGCCCGAAATCCAGACGCTCCGTCGGGACGCCCCGCCCGAGGAAGATTCTTTCAGGTCGCGGCAGGTCTCCTGGCTCGCGGGTCGCCGCCTTCGCCCGGCCTTCCCGAAGCCTTGCGGCTTCAGTGGCGCGAAATGGGCGAAGGCTCGCCGCTCACAGTTGCGGGGACAGCCCCGGAGTCGCCGCAAGGCTCACCGGATTCCCTCTTAGCTTTCGCCCCTGAGGGACGAAAGACCGCGATCTCCAGATATAGTGGGGCGATCGCCCGGCACGGTCAACATATCGCCGGCCGTCATCCACAGCGGGCTTTGCGGCCAGGCGCCGGCAGGACGCCTTCGAGCCCCAGCAGGAACGCCTTCGCCTCAAGGCCGCCCGCGAATCCCGTGAGGCGGCCCGAGGCCCCGACGACGCGATGGCACGGCGCGATGATCGAGATCGGGTTGCGCCCGTTGGCGGCGCCGACCGCGCGCGCGGCGCGCGGATCGCCGAGCGCGCGCGCGAGGTCGCCGTAGCTGCGCGTCTCGCCATGGGGGATGTTCAGAAGCTCGGCCCAGACCCGCTTCTGGAACGCGGTCCCCTGCGGATCGAGCGGAAGGTCGAAGCGCCGCCGCCTCCCGCCGAAATATTCGTCGAGCTGGCGCCTCGTCTCGACCAGCGTCGGGCTGTCAGGGTCGGGGCGGCTCGGGCCGAGCGGCACGCGGCGCGGATCGTCGCCCGGCCACAGCACGGCGACAAGGCCGGCGCGGCCGGCGACAAGGGTCAGCTCGCCGACCGGCGACGCCATCGTCGTCCGCGTCAGATTCATTTCGACTCCTTTCCGGCGGACGCCTCGCCGGCGGCCCGGGCGACGTCAAAACCTCAGGCCGCGTCAGGCCCGGGCCGGCGCGACGCGCGAAATTGCGCGTTTTGCGCCGTTTTTTCCGGGCCATGTAAAAGAAGCATATTTTCCAGTCGTTGCCACGTAGTTGCTTAAGAAGTATTGATCTCCTCGAAACTTAAGCCGCGCGCTCCAACGCAGAAAGGCCCCCCATGAACACCACGACTTCGGAGCTCGAAACGCTCCTCATGCAGAGGTCGCTGACCGACGCGCAGCTGCTCGCCGCGGCCGAGGCCGCGCCGGACTTCAGAATCCTGCCCGACGCGACGGTGATCAAGATCGGCGGCCAGAGCGTGATCGACCGCGGCCGCGCCGCGCTCTATCCGCTGGTCGAGGAGATCGTCGCCGTCCGCAAGAACCACAAGCTCCTGATCGGCACCGGCGCGGGCACGCGGGCGCGGCATCTTTACTCCATCGCCGCCGGGCTCAACCTGCCGGCGGGCGTGCTCTCGCAGCTCGGCGCCTCGGTCGCCGACCAGAACGCGGCCATGCTGGGGCAGCTCCTCGCCAAGCACGGCATCTCGCAGGTCGAGGGCGCGGGCCTCTCGGCGGTGCCGCTCTACCTCGCCGAGGTCAACGCCGTCGTGTTCAGCGGCATGCCGCCTTACGGCCTGTGGATGCGTCCCGCCGCCGACGGCGTCATCCCGCCCTACCGCACCGACGCCGGATGCTTCCTGCTCGCCGAGCAGTTCGGCTGCAAGGCGATGATCTTCGTCAAGGACGAGGACGGGCTGTTCACCGCCAACCCCAAGACCTCGACCGACGCGAAGTTCATTCCGAAGATTTCGGTCGACGAGATGATGGCGCGGGGCCTGCATGATTCGATTCTCGAATTTCCGATGCTCGACCTGCTCAAGGCGGCGCGTCACGTCCGGGAGGTGCAGGTCGTGAACGGCCTCGTCCCCGGCAATCTGACCCGCGCGCTCGCCGGCGAGCACGTCGGCACCATCATCACCGCGAGCTAAGGGAGAATCCAATGTCCGACGCGGACGCCATCAAGCACGTCGCCTCGCCGCTCGCGCGCCAGACGCTCCTCGATTCGAGCCTGACCCGCCCCGTCGCCGGCCGGCGCCCCATCCGGCTCCTGCCCTGGCTGCAGGTCGTCAAGATCGGCGGGCGCTCGATCATGGACCGCGGCGCGGAGGCGATCCTTCCCGTCGTGGAGGAGCTGCGCAGGCTCCTGCCCGAGCATCGCATGCTGATCCTGACCGGCGCCGGCGTGCGCGCGCGCCATCTCTACGGCGTCGGCCTCGACCTCGGCCTGCCGGTCGGCTCGCTCGCCCCGCTCGCCGCGAGCGAGGCCGGCCAGAACGGCCACATCCTCGCCGCGCTGCTCGCGCCCGAGGGCGTCTCCTATGTCGAGCGCCCAACCGTCGCAAACCAGCTCGCGATCCATCTCGCCGCCGCCCGCGCGGTGGTCGGCAGCGCCTTCCCGCCCTATCATCATCACGAGTTTCCGAACTCGCGCATTCCGATCCACCGGGCCGACGCGGGCGCCTTCCTCGTCGCCGACGCGCTTGGCGCGGCGGGCCTCACCATCGTCGAGGACGTCGACGGGATCTATGACGCCGACCCCAGGGGCGAGGGCGGCGACAGGGCGAAGCTCATCTCCAAAACGAGCGCCGCCGACCTCGCCAGAACCACGGGCACGCTGCCGCTCGACCGCGTGCTGCTCGACCTGATGCCGACCGCCCGCCACCTCGAGCATGTGCAGGTGGTGAACGGCCTCGTCCCCGGCCGGATCACCGCCGCCCTGCGCGGCGAGCATGTGGGCACCATCATCCATTCGGGTGCCATGGCCGACGCGAACGCGGCCTGACGTTTTCGCCCGGAGCCCGCGCCAAGCCTCACGCCCCCGACGCCGCCCGCGCCGGGGGCGTTTGCGTAGACGGGCGGCGGCGCGAGAGACGCCGGCGGTTTCCCGAAGCCGCATGACGACGCCCTGTTCAGCGCGCGGCGCGCCGGTTGGCGCAGCGCCAGCGATGCGGCGTCTCGCCGACGAGACGGCGGAACGCCGTGGTGAAATGCGGCTGGGTCTGGAAGCCGACGGCGAGCGCCACATCCACGAGCGGCGCCTGCGTGTCGCGCAGCATCGACTGCGCGCGCTCGATGCGCCGGCGCAGCAGGAAGTCATGCGGACGCAGGCCGGCGGCCCGGCGGAACTGCGCCGCGAAATGCATGCGGCTCAACCCGGCGGCCGAGGCCATGCCGGCGAGCGAAACGCGTCCGCCAAGATTATCCTCGACATAGGCGACGACGCGCCTCATGCGCCATTTCGGCAAGGCCGCCATGGGGCGCTGCGGCGCGGCCTCCCCGCTTTCGGGCGGATCCGGACGACGCGACGCGGCGGGCGCGCGCGCGAGGATTTTCGCGGCGAGACAGCCGTCCGGACAATCGTCGAACGGCGAGACGGACTGGAACGACATGACGAACATCCTGTGGAACGGCGCCGCGGCGACGGCCGCGCGGCTCCCCGGCGATCCGGCGGCGCCCCGACGGGCCGCGCCGGCCCGGCCTGTTGTCCGCACGCGCCTATCGCAGCGCGGCGGCGTCGCCCCAGCCTTCCCTGACGCCATGGACCTCAAGCTCCTCGCGCACGGCGCTCAGCGCCGCCTGCAGCGCGGCGAGGCGGGCCAGCGCGTCGCCGCTCAGCTCCGCGGAGGACGCGCCCGCCGCGAGGCCTTCGACGGCGGCGAGACGCTCGGTTTCGAGCCTGTCGCGCAGGGAATGAATCGGCGCATGATCGGTCATGGAAAGCTCCTGTGGCGGGTTGCGCTTCGGCGCCTCCCGATGACGCGCCGACGCAGGCGAAGTCGTCTTCGCCTTCTCCGATCCTTACCGAACTTCGCGCCGGCGCCGAGCCATACGTTGGTATGGCAAATCCCGCGCCCGTCATACGCATGTATGATTTCGCGCGGTCCGCGCCGCGCCTATGGATGTCGCGTCAATGGCTCGTCGGCTTCCTGCGCCCGGCGCCCGTGCGCGGCGCGCCAGGAGCCGCCGTCCTGCTTCGGGAAGACGACCATGCCTCAGGCGACGAATCCGGCGACGGCCGACAGGACGCGCGGCGACGATCCCCGCGCCTGCGAGAGCCGCGCGCCAGGCCTTTGCGCCAATGTCCGCCGCATCCTCGCGCTCGGGCTCGTCGCGGGCTATGTCGACGCCGTCGGCTTCCTGGACCTCGGCGGCGTCCATATTGCGGCGATGACCGGCGACACCATCGAGCTCGGCATATCCGCCGCGCGCGACGACAGGGCCCGGCTCGTCGGCGTCGCGGCGACGATCGCCGCCTTCTTCGCCGGGGGTCTCGCCGCGGGCTGCCTGCGCCGCCGCGCGCCCTGCCCGGCCGTCGCGCTGACCGTCATGATCGGGCTCATCCTGTCGGCGCAGCTCGTCCGTTCGATCAGGCCCGATCCCGTCGCGGTCGAGCTGCCGCTGCTGGCGCTCGCCATGGCGACGCAGGGCCAGGCCCTGTCGCGTTTTGGCGGCGCGAGGGTCCAGACGGTGGTGGTGACGAGCAATCTGCTCAATTTCGCCGATGCGGCCGTCGGCCGGCGTTTCGCGCCGCGCGCGGCCGGGGCGGCGCGGCCGGACGCGGCCGAGGTCGTGCTGCCCGCCTGCGTCTGGCTCGGCCATGCGTTCGGCGCCGTGGGCGGCGCGCTGGCGGTCATGCGCCTGCCGCTGCCGCTCATTGCGCCCGCGCTCGCGCTGCTCGTCGTCGCCGCCGACTTTTTCCTCGCCGACGGCGCGGGGTCACGGCCGCGCTGTCAGCGCGACGCCGCGCCCGAAGGGGCGAGCGCCACGGCCGCCTCGGCGGTCAGCAGCCGGAAGGTGAAGCTTTCCTCGAGGTAGAGCCGCACGACGTCGTCGGTGTGCCCGAGATAGCCGATCGACACGTCCTGGCCGAGGCTCAGTTCAAAATCGCCGCCGCGCGTCGTCATCACGAAGGCGCCGTCGATGGCCGGGGCCCAGATGATGTCGTCATTGACCAGCCGCCGGACATGGTCGAGCACCGGGAAGCCGTGGTCGCTGGTCTCGGCGAGGGCGGTATAGGCGTCGGCGCCGAACAGCGCCACATAGGGGCCGTTGACGCCGACGAGGCGCAGCTGGCTCAGCGCCTGGGCGATCGCGTCCGGGTAGTCGCGGACGTCGGCCGGAAGCGTCATGACCGGATTGCTCGTCCCCTCGCGCACGCCCTCGATCTTCGCCCCGGCGTAGCCCTCGAAGATCGCCCTGTCTTCGGCGAAGGCGATGGTCTTGGCCGCGTCCTTGGCCGGCTGCCAGTCGGAATCCGTCGCGCCGCGCTCGACGTCGTCGATGGCCTCGCGCGAGAGCTCGAAGGGAACGCGCAGTTCGACCAGCGTCTTCACCTCGCGCCGGCGCGCCAGCACGCCCTCGGCCGGCGCGGCGATGGCGCGCAGATGGCCCGTGCCGACGGCCGAGAGCGCGAGGCCGCCGGCGGGCGGCATGTCGACGACCCGCCGGCCCGCCAGATAGCGTTTCAGCGTGCGGGCGGTCTCTTCTTCGATCTCGGCCCAGGCGGCGTCGGAGACGGGCGCGAGCTCGCGATGAAGATTATTCATGACGGATGTCTCCTTTGAGAGAACCAATGGCGAGCGAGCGGTCGCGCGGCCGCGCGGCGGCCGGATCGGGCGAACCGTCGGGCGCGTCCATGTCGGGCCCGTCCATGTCAGGCGCGGCGTCGAGGAAGCTTGCGGACGGCGCGAAAAACAGGCCGCCGGTGACGGGCGTGGTGAAGTCGAGCAGCCGGTCGTAATTGCCGGGCGGGCGGCCGACGACCATGTTCTCGAGCATCAGCTCGGTGGTCGCGGGCGAGCGGCTGTAGCCGATGAAGTAGGTGCCGGATTCGCCGCGCCCCGGGCGCCCGAACGGCATGTTGGCGCGCAGGATCTTGATCTCCCTTCCGCCCTCCTCGACGATGGTCAGGGCGGCGTGCGCGCAGGTCGGCTTGACCGCGTCGTCGAGCTCGACGTCGGACAGTTTCTTGCGGCCGATGATCAGCTCCTGCGTCTGCGTGGGCACGGCGTTCCAGGCCTTCATGTCGTGCACGTATTTCTGGACGAGGACATAGCTGCCGCCCATGAAGGCGCGGTCCTCGGCGCCGACGAAGACGGCCTCGTCGGCCGCGGCGCCCGCCGGATTCTCGGTTCCGTCGACGAAGCCGGTGAGGTCGCGGTCGTCGAAATAGCGGAAGCCGTGGACTTCGTCGGCCGTCGTGACGAGAGCGCCGAGGCGCTCCATGACGAGCGTGGCGAGCTCGAAGCAGAGATCCATGCGGTTGGCGCGGATGTGAAGCAGGATGTCGCCCGGCGTCGCGATGGCGTGGCGCCCGTCGGCGTGGAATTCGCGGAAGGGGTGCAGTTCGGCCGGGCGCGGCGCGCCAAACAGGACGTCCCAGGCCTGCGACCCGAAGCCGACGACGCAGGACAGGCCGCCCTGGTGGTCGCGGGCGGCGACGGCGCGCACGAGCCCGGCGAGATCGCCGCAGAACGCCCTGAACTCGGCGGCGGCCGCGCCGGGATTGATCGTGGCCACGAGAAAGATCGCGGCGGAGGCCGACGGCGCCGTCACGGGCTGCGGGAGAGGCCCGCGGACGGCTTCGCCCTCGGCCTGCGCGGGCGAAGCGTCCGGCTGACTGTCTTTGAACACGAAGCGCCTTCTCCTCGCGAGGCCGGCCGCGCCGGAACGATCGACCCTCCGGCGGCGCGGCGTCCCCGCCGTCGGCGGCCGCGCGGCAGGATCGGCGCCGGCCGCGTGGCCGGCGGGATCAGTTATTCCCCGACGCCGGCCAAGGTCAAGGCGCGTCCTCGCGCTCCGCCCCGGGCGGTTTTCGAATCCGCACGCCGGCGCGCCCGCCGGGCGTCGCCCGCGGGGCGCGGGCGCGATAGAGTGACGCGGTCTTTCGCGCCCCGTCCCCTCGTGCGCGCGGGCGCGCGAGGTTCATGTCCCGGGCCGGATTTTCCGGCCAAACAGGAGAAGCTGATGAACGCCATGGTCAAGACCGCCGCCGCGGCCAGCATGTTTTCCGCCATGTTCGGCGCCCCCGCATGGGCGGAGGAGAAGAATCGCGACGCCGCGATCGAAAAATGCTGGATGGAGGCCCACAAGGAATATCCGACCGACAGCGGCAACGACGTCAACACCAGCGGCCTGGCCAGGGACGCCTATTTCCATTACGCCGCGTGCATGCAGGACATGGGCTTCAAACCGTAAGGCGCGGGCGCCGGCGGGACGATTTTCGCGTTCCGCCGCCGCCGTCCCGCGCGTCGCCGCGTTCGGCCGGCGCGCCTATTTCAGGTTGCGCACGGCGGCGGCGATGAGTTCGGCGAGACTGCCGACGCCGAGCTTGCGGCGCAGCAGCGACGTCACATTGACCACCGTCTTGTAGCTGACGTTCATCTGCTCCGCGATCGCGCGGTACGAATGGCCTTCGGCCAGCAGGGAGAGCGTCTGGATCTCGCGCCGCGACAGGTCGGCGAGCGGGTTGGGCGCGACATGCGCGGCGAGCAGCGCGACCTGGGTGGCGACCGCGCCGCTGAGATAGGGCCTGCCCGCGCACACCGTCTTCACCGCCTCGACGAATTCCTCGACGCCGGCGTCCTTGACCACATAGCCGACCGCGCCGGCCTCGAGCGAACGGCGGATGATGACCGGGTCGGCGTGCATGCTGAAGACGAGGATGCGCACGCCGGGATCGCGGCGGCTCATGCGCCGGATGAGGTCGAGCCCGGCGAGCCCCGACCCCTTCAGCACGAGGTCGACCACGACGAGCTGGGGCTTCGTCTTGAGAAAAAGCCGGTAGGCCGAGACGATGTCGCTCGCCGCCGCGACCTCCGCCACGCCAAGCTCCTCGAGCAGGCGGCGCGAGGCCTGCAGCAGGATCGGATGGTCTTCGATGATGAGCGCGGTCTTCATGGCTGCTGCTTCCGTTCGGCGCCGTCCGGCGGCGCGGCGCCCGGCCCGACCGGCAGGGTCATGCTCAGGCGCGCCCCGCCGCCCTCGCGCGCGCCGATCGACCAGACGCCGCCCAGGGCCTCGATGCGCTCCTTCATGCCCCTGAGGCCGAAGCCCGCCTGCGCGTCGACCGGGACGCCCCTGCCCTCATCCTCGACGACGAGGCGAAGCCGGCGCCCGCCCGCGCCGTCCTCCTCGCCGACGCGAAGCCGGATCGCCGCCGCGCCTGAATGCCGCACCGCGTTGGTGAGGCTTTCCTGGACGCAGCGATAGACCGTCAAATCGACCGCCTCGCCATAGCCGGGGCCGAGCGCCTCGGCCTCGAGCGATATCGACACCGCCGGATTGAGCCGCGAAAAATCCCGCGCCAGCAGCAGCAGGATCTCGGCCAGCGGCACATGCCCCATGGCCATGGGGCGCAGGCTGTGCAGCATGGCGCGGTTGGCGACGCGCATGCGCTCGACGATCTCCTCGACGAGCCCGACCTGCTCGGCGGCCCGCGCCAGGGCGGCGGGATCGTCGCGCGCGATCCCGGCGAGCGCCCCCCTGAGGCCGCGCAGGCTCGCGTTGAGGCCGAAGAAGCAGGGCCCGAACTCGTCATGCAGGTCGAGCGCGATGCGCCGGCGCTCCTCGTCCTGGAGGCCGACGAGACGCTGGCCGAGCCTCCTGTTCTCGGCGTAGGCCTCGCCGAGCGTCGCGGCGAGATGGTTGAAGCGGTCGACGATCTCGGCGAACTCGCGCGCCGGCGGGGCGGCGATCCGCGTCGAGAAATCGCCGCGCTCGAGCTCGCCGAAGCCGTCGGCGAGGCGGGTCAGCGGCTTCAGGATGCGGCCGAAGGCGAAATACAGCGTCGCGATGACCGCGAGATTGGCGAGAAGCGCGATGCTGGCGAGCGCCAGCGTGTCCTCCCAGACCTCGGCGACCTCGTCCTGCGGCGCGCCGACGATGTGCACCGCGCCGATCTTGCGGCGGCGCGCGATGACCGGCATGGCGCTGCGCTCGGGGTTTGGCGCGACGAGCGCCATGAACCAGCCGGGCGCGGCCTCGCGCTCGAAAAGCTCGTCCATCAGCGGGCGGCGCGTCTCGATCGCGCGGCCCGCCTCGTCATAGACGGCGAAGCGGACGTGACGCACGAAGCCGAGCTGCTGCGCGAGCGTCGCGAGCAGGACGTCGGGCGGGGTTCGCGGCTCGTTGAGGCGGATCGTCTCGCCGACCAGCGTCTCGGCGAGGCGCATCGACCCCTTCATTTCGACGAGGGCGGCGCGGCGCGCCTTGACGATGACGACGGCGGCGCAGACCGCCGCCGCGGCGATGTCGATCGCCACGAAGCCGACGATGAGCTGCGCGCGCAGCGACGACATCCATCGCGGGCGCGCGAGGAGCGTCGGCCTTCCGTCTGCGGCGGCGTTCATGCGCGGCGGGTCTTCCGGCGTTTCAGGGATGCGGATAGGCGCGGCGGAGGTCTTCGAGCGCCTGCGCCCGCGTTTCGCCCCGCTGTCGCAGATTGAGGTAGTGTTGGCAAATCTGGCCGAAGATCATCTTGCGGCCGCTGAAGTCGGCGAGGCTCGTGAAGCCGTCGAGAATCGAGTCGTAGGTCTCCGGCTCGCCGCGCTCGGCCAGCGCCTGCGCGGTCTGGTCGACGCGGTTGGCGATCATGCGCCGGTCCTCCTGGAACTGCCGCTCGGCCTGGACGAGAAAGGCCCGGTAGATCTCGATCATGTGGTCGTCCTTCGGCGCGGGAGCGCCGACGCGGCGGCTCGCGAGCCACCAGGCGGGGTCGATCGCCGTCCCCAGCGGGAGCCAGTCCGGAACCTCCCCGGGCGTCTGCGTATCGAGCTTGCGGCGCGCGGGCTGCGGGGCCTCGTCGCAGCCCGAAAGCGTCGCCGCCAGCGCCAGCGCCAGCCCGGCGAGCGCCGCCGCCGCGATTTTTGCGCGCGTGTCGCGCTTTCCGCCCGCGCGGCTCATGCGGGAACGCCGAGGCAGAGGCCGGCGCGCGGCCCGCCGCCGACCCTGATGCGGCCGACCTCGGCGAAAGCTTCAAGATCGATCACCGAAATGTCGCCGGAGAACCAGTTCATGACATAGGCCCGGGCCGTGTGCGGCGCGACGACGACGCCTTCCGGGTAGCGCCCGACGCGGATGCGGCGCGCCGTGTCGAGACGCCCCGCAGCCAGCCGGGTGAGCGCGCCGCTCTGCTGGCTCGCCACGAGCAGCGCCCGGCCGTCAGGGGTCGCGGCGAGGCCGTAGGGCGCGCCGCCGCAGGCGGCCTCGCCGACCCGCTCGAGCCGCTCCGCGTCGAGGATCGAGACGGTTCCGGCGCGCACGCTCGCGACATAGACCGTCGCGCCGTCGGGCGAGGCGGCGATCGCGAACGGCCCCTCGCCGACGGCGATCCCCGCGACGCGGGTCATGCCGTCGAGATCGACGACGCCGACGGTCGCGTCGTCGCGCTCCACGACATAGAGCCGCCGCCGCGCCAAGTCGCGCAGCAGCGCCGGCGCGGCCGACGGCGATCTTGCCGCGCGGCGCGCCGTCGGCGCGGCCAAGGCGCGCGTCAGCGCCGCGCCGCTCCAGTCGCCGAGGATCACCTCGTCCTCCGTGACGGCGAGGCCGAACGGCTCGCCCCCGGCATAGAGCGGTTCGAGAAGCCTGCCCGCCGCGACGTCGAACACGGCGGCCTGCCCGGTCTCGGGCAGGCTCATGTAAATCGTCCGGCCGTCCGGCGAGGCGGCGAGCGCCGCCGGCCCCGAGGGCAGCTCATAGGCCGCCGCAACGGTCTCGCGCTCTATGTCGATCTTCAGGAGGCGGGCGCCGCCCTGGTCGACGACGAACAGCGCGAAGCGGCCCTCGGCGCGCGCCGGCCGCGCGAAAGGGCCGCAGGCGGCGGCGGCGAGCGAAGCTGCGACCAGGGCGCGACGCGTCAGCATGGCGGCGCTATTTCGCCTCGGTCTTGTTCGCCTCGACCCTGGCCTTGAGCCCGGCGAGGCCCGTCTTCATAAAGGCGGTCATGGCCTTGACGGCGGCTTCGTCGTTGAGTTCGTCGGGCGGGAAATTGCCGGTGTCGCCGCGATAGAAGCGGCCGAACCATTCGACCGTCGACCCGCCGTCGGCGCCGGGCTTCACGTCGATGGTGGCGGAATAGAAGCTCACCGGCAGCACGTCGAGTTTGGCGTCCTTGAGGCGGTAGGAATAGGTCATGTTGGCGTCGTCATGCTCGTCGAGGCTTTCCTCGAGCTCGCCCCCCTTGCGGAAGACGAGGGTGCGGATCGCGTCGGACTTGTCGCCGTCGCTCGATTTGCTCGACGCGAGCTCGGGATGCCAGGCGGCGATGTCGCCGAAGGATTTGAGCGCGTCCCAGACCCGCGCCGGAGGCGCCGCGATCGCGACGGTCTCCTCGACCTTCTGCGGGGTCGGCCCATGCGCCGCGGCGGCGGTCGCGAGGAAGGCGAGCGGGATGAACAGGGCTTTCAGGACGGCGATCGATTTCATGGGCTTTTACTGGCTCCGGCGCGTGAAGATGGGGAAAGGTCCGAGCGCCGCCGCCCGGCGCGCCGCAGGCGCCGCATAGGCGAGGACGAGCAGCGCGAGGGCGAGGGCGATCGTGAACGGGCGAAGATCCTGCGGCCGCGCCGCCGGACGCGGGCGGCTCGCGGCGCGGATCGCGGCCTCGAGCGAGGCCGCGTCGGTCAGGCGCGCATAGGAGAGGCCGGTCTTCGCCGCGAGCGCCCTGAGATAGGTCTCGCGCAGCGACGACAGATGCTCCTCGCCCGAGGCGGCCGCCGCGCCGAAGGGGGCGTTGCGCGGATTGTAGCCTTCGCGGCTCTCGGCGTCGGCGGGCGGCGGGCCGAAGCGGTTCTCCTGCGTCACGTCGCTCATGCCGAGGAAGCCGATCTCGCGCCCGTCGTCGTCATATTTCGGGATGGGCGAGAGCGACAGCCCGCCGACGCCCATGACGACGCCGTGGCTGGCGTTCGGGTCGCCCTCGAAGGGCGGCCCGCCCGAGGCCGGCAGCGGCGGCGCCTCCTGCCCGTCGGTGAAGAAGACGAGGTCGGCGTCGAGGCTGTTCGCCAGGTCGATCGAGCGGTCAAGGCCCGCCGCGATATGGCTGTCGCCCTCCCAGGCCATGCGCCAGTCGAGCGCCGCGATCGCGCCGTCGACCGCGGCGAAAGCCGCGCAGACGTCGATCGGCTCGAACAGCAGGAACGGGCGCCGTTCGGAAAAGATGGCGAGCCCCACGCGGGCGGGGCACGGCAGCCGCGGAAGCGTCGCGCGCAAATCCGCCTTGACCGCGTCGAGCCGCGCCTGCGGAACGCCGCCGCTCGCATAGTCGCGCACGTTCATGCTGCCGGTGACGTCGACGACGGCGAGCAGGGTCACGCCGTTCGTCTCGGCGGCGCGGCGCAGCGGCAGAAAGCTCGCCGCGAGCGCCAGCGCCGCGCCGGCGAGGAGCCAGACGCGCCGGTCGCCCCGGACGGCCTTTTCGCGCGCCGCCAGGGCGGCGGCGAGAGACGCGGCGAAAGACCGGGCGCGGCTCATGGCAGGCCCTTGGGGCGCCCGGGCGCGTCGGACCACATCCGCTCGCGCCCCTGCGGCGCGTCGTCGCCGCGCGTCTCGCCAAGGGAAGGAAAATCGCGCACGAGCCGCGACGCGACGTCGAGATTGTAGCGCGCGTCCCACAGCTCCGGGTCGAGCGTCAGCGCCGCGCGATAGTCGGCGCGGGCGAGGTTGACCAGGGGCCCGGCCTCTTCGAGCCTGCCGGCCTCGAGCATCGTGAAGGCGGCGCGCATGCGGGCGTTGGCGAGGGCGTCGCGCGCCGGCGCGAGGAGGGGCGAGCCGCGCCGGTCGAGCGCTTCGACGAGCGCCTGCGCCTCGTCGACGCGGCCGCGCTTCGCAAAGAACAGCACGCGGGCCATGACCCGCGCGTCGGCCGCGTCGGGCGGAATCGCGAGGTCGCGGCCGGCGTTCAGCGCGGCGACGGCGCGCGCGTCGGCCGCGGCCAGGATCCAGCGCGCGGCGAACAGGGCGCAGGCGGCGAGCGCAAGCGCGAGCAGCGCGACGAGGAGCGGCGACTTCGCCCGCAGGGCGAGGCGCCGCAGCGCCGCGAGGGACTGGCCCGCGCGCGTCACGCCGCGGTCTCCGGCCGGCGGGTCCGCGCGCCCGGCGCGGCCCGCGCCGTTCTGGCGAGATCGGTTTCGGCGAGCTTCGCGCCAAGAAGCAGCAGCACGCAGGTCAGGGCGACGGCGAGGGCGCGCCCGGTCTCGTCGCGCACGGGCAGGCGCTCCTGATAGACGACGGGCCGCGTCTCGAGCCGGCCGATGGCCGCGACGGCGGCTTCGACCGCGCCCGGATTTTCGACCTCGAAAGCGCGATAGGGAACGCCGAGGCTCTTGAAGAACAGGTCGAGGTGGCGCTCGGGCATCGCCTGCGGCGTGTCGGCGCCGGCCTTCGGGAGGTCATGAAGGCCCGGCGCATTGGCCGTGCGCAGGAACAGCCAGTAGAGGTTGACCGGCGAGCGGGCGATCGCCATGCGCAGGCGGTCCTGCACCTTGGGATCGATCACGGCGGCGCCGTCCGACACGAGCAGCAGCACGCGCGCGTCGCGCGCCTCGCCCTCGAGCAGGGAGAGCGCGGCGGCGAGGCCGCGGCCGATGTCCGTATAGGCGAGGCCCGGACGGTCGATGGCGGCGACCGCCGCCGCGGCCGCCTCGACGTCGCCGGTCATCGGCAGCATGGGCATGGGCGAGGTCGAGAAGCCGATGACGCCGAAGCGGTCGTGCGGGCGCCGGCGCAGATAGTCCTGAAGCACATGGCGCGCCGCCTGCGCCTTCGATTCCTCGCCGCCGCTCGGCTCAGCGCCGGCGAAGGTGTCGTTCATGCTCGCGCTGCGGTCGATGAGCAGCGCGGTCTCGGCCCCCTCGCCGACGCGCGTCACGGAGCCGCCGCCGCTGCGCGGCCCGGCGAGCGCGAGGATCGTGGCGGCGACGGCGAAGGCGCCGGCGAGCCGGATCGCGCCCGAGACGAGCCGCGACAGGGGATCGGCCGGCGCGCCGGCGAGCGACGGATAGGCGCGCCGCCGCGTCAGCCCCGAAAACAGCGGCAGAAGGGCGAGCGGCAGCAGCCACAGGGCCCAGGGCCTCGCAAGGACGTCCGTCATGGCGACGTCCTTTCGAGGCGCGCCAGACGGCCCGCGAAGGCGCCGAGCTCGGCCGGCGGGAACAGCCCGCGCGCGGCCTCCGCGTCGCCCGCGTAGAACAGCCGCCGCGACGCCGCGAAGAAGCGGCGGAAATCGGCCCCCTCGGGCGCAAAGGCGGTTCGGACGCCGAGGAAGCCGTCAAGATCCTCCTCGAAAACCCGGCCGCCTGCGGTCTCGTCGATCGCCTGATGCAGCCGCCTGAAGGCGGCCGACGGGTCGCCCTGCGCCGCGCCGCGCGCCAGCGCCGGGCTGCGCGCGGCCTTCGAGAACGGGCGCGCGCGGCGCGTGTGGAACGGCGGCCAGGCGCGGTCATGGGCGAGAAGGGCGAGCGCCAGCGCCGCCGCCGCGAGCGCGCCGAGAAAGGCGCGGCGCGGCGACGCGACGTCGGGCGCGGGCGCTATGGGGTCGGGACGCAGGAAATCGGCCGGATCGTCGGCCGTGGGCTGGATCTCGCGCAGCGCCGAGACGCCGAAGGAGAACGGCGGGATCTGCGCCGTCACGCGCCTGTCGTCGCCCGCGCGAAAGATCAGGTCGAAGCCCGGGATGACCAGCTGGCGCGCGTCGAGCGCGGCGTAGAAATTCTGGTACGACAGGCGCAGGCGCAGGCGGCGCGGGTCGCCGCCGAGATCGTCGACCGCGACCGAGCGCAGGTCGAGCCAGTAGGCGACGGGCCCCGGCCGCGGCGTCGAGGCGGGATCGAGCCTGAACGCCGGATCGACCGAGACGAGCACGTCGAAATCGAGCACGTCGCCGAGGAAATGGCCGTAGGGGCGCGGCTCGGCCCGCTCGATCGAGACGATCTGGGCCGGCGCCGGCGTCGCCGCGAAAGCCAGCGCGAGAGCGACGAAAACGGGGGCGCGCCGGCGCATGGCTCAGCGCTCCGTCAGCGCGCGGGAGAGCTCTTCGAGATCGAGCCTGTCGACGACGCGCACGGGCGCCGCGCCATGGCGCAGGAACAGCCGGTCGAGCGCCGCGTCATGCGCCCGCGCCTCGTCGAGCCAGCGCCGCCGCAGCGAGGGCCGCATGAAATAAAGGCGGCCGCGGCCGGTTTCGAGGTCGCGCAGCTCGATCAGGCCGAACGTCGGCAGGCCCTCCTCGCTCGCCGTGTCCCTGAACACGATCGGCGTGACGTCATGCGCGGCGAGGCTCGTCATCAGCGCCTCGGCCCTGTCGAGAGAAAAAAGGAAGTCCGACAGCACGAACACGAGCTTGCGCCGGCCGCCGAGCCGCGCCGCCGCCTCGATGAGGCCGTCGCCGCCGGCGCCGTCGGGCTTGTGGCGCGCGAACAGCGCGTCGACGTCCTGCTCGACGCCGCGCCGCCGCGTCGCGCGGATGTAAAAGTCCTCGCGCGGACGCTCGCCCGCGCCGACGATCCCGAAGGCGTCGCCGTAGCGGGCGGCGGCGCGGGCGAGCGCCGTCGCGACGCGGCGCGAAAGCGCGAAGGCCGAGCCCGCGCCCTGAAACCCGAGCGAGGCCGAAAGATCGACGAGCGCATAGACGTCGACCGCGCCCGGCGGCTCGAAGCGCCGCACCTGGAGTTCGCCGAACACGTCCTTCAGCGTGGCGCGCAGGTCGATGTGGCGCGGCTCGGGATGGCGCGAGAACGGCGCGTGGGCGCGAAAATGGCCGAGCCCGCCGTCCTCGCGGCTGCGGTGCGCGCCGGGCCGCCCGCCGCGCGGGCGAAGGCGCGGGCGATAGGCGATCAGCGCCCCGTCGTCGATCGGGCGCTCGCTCACGGCGCGGGAACGACGTCGAAGGCGCGGCGGCACAGTTCGGCCACGAGCGGCTCGCGCCGCAGCTCATAGATCGGATCAAGGAAGATGCGGTGCGCCATGACGGGGACGAACATGTCGCGGATGTCTTCGGGCGCAAGAAAATCGCGCGCCGCGAGAAAGGCGCGCACGCGCGCCGCGCGGATGAGATAGCTGAGGCCGCGCGCGCTGCCGCCGCCCTGCACGAGGCGCGTCATGTCGACGCCCTCGATCTCGATGCCGGCCGAACGCGGGTCGGTCACGGCCTGCGCCAGCGCCGCGACATAGGCTTCGATCGCGTCGCTCGCGCGCACATGCTCCTGAATCGCGACCGCCGTCGCATTGAGGCCGCGGAAGTCGACGAGCCCCTCGGGGAGGGTCTCGATCAGCGCGTCGACGTCGTGGAAGCGGGTGTCGAAGATGAGCCTGCGGCGCGTCGCGGCGTCGGCCGGCGGCGCGATGGCGATCTCCATGAAGAAACGGTCGCGGGCCGCCGCCGGCAGCTCGAACGTTTCTTCGCGCTCGACGCGGTTGCGGTCGGCGAACACCTGCAGATGCGGAAAGGCGTAGTCGCGGTTGAAGGCCTTGAGCCTGCGCTCGGCCATCAGGCGCAACAGCAGCGCATGGGCCTGCGGCCGCGCCCTGTTGATCTCGTTGAAGAAGAACACGGCGAGATCCTCGCCGTGGCGCAGCGCCGGCCCCGGATCGACGCGCGGGCGCCCGTCCTCGTCGACATAGGCGCTGTAGACGAGATCGCCCGGCGCGAGGTCGATCGCGCCCTCGACGCGCTCGAACGGGCCGCCGACCGCGCGCGCGACGGCGCGCAGCAGCGTGGTCTTGCCCGAGCCGACGTCGCCTTCGAGCAGCACATGCCCACGTGCGAAAACGGCGATGACGAGGAGCGCGACGGCGCGCTCCTGTCCGAGCACGACCTTGCCGATCGCCTCCTGCATCAACATCGCCGAGCTTCGGGCGGCGGAGAGAGACGGCGCTGTTGTTGTCATTTTTTTGCTGTCGTCTTCATGGACCGGGCGAGAGGCCGCGGCCGCCGCCCTGCTCACGCGTTCAGTTCGAAATCTTGTCGATTTCGTAGACGAATTTGCCGCTCTTCTTGAAATTGGCGACGCGCTTGGCGTTGCGCTCCTCCATCATCTTGATGGAGTCGCCCTGCTTGGCGAGCTCCTTGGGCTCGTGCTTGGGGTCAAACTTCGTGCCGGCGATTTTCGCCGGAAAGCCCGGCTTCGGCTCCCAGCAATTGCCGGGCGCGACGCAGGTCTGTCCGTCATAGGCGAAGGCCGGCGCGAGCGCGCAGACGATGAACGCGCCCGCGGCCAGGGCCGGAAGCGTGAAGGCGATCTTCTTAAGCATTATTTCCTCCTGCCTTATCCTCGCGCCTGGCGCGACTGGTTTGGGCGCCGGGGCGCCTGACGGAGACGGCGGCCTGCCTCAGCCCGCCTCCGCATCTCTCGAAATTCTCATTCCTCGGGCTTCCCGGCGTCGATCGCGACCTGCTTCTTGATGGCGGCGGTCGCCGCCTCGGTCGCCGCCGCGGCGGTCTTCGGATTGCACATGCCGGGCGAATCCTCGGGCAGGGGCGGCTCGTTGTGGTCATAGGGCTTGAAGGTCGTCTTCTGCGCGTCGGTCAGCCACACCGCGCCGCTGGCGCCGTCCTTGTAGAGATAGCGCACCCAGGCCATGATCTGGAGAAGCTCGTCGAGCGTCAGCTCGCCGCTGTGCGGCCCCATCTGCGCCTGCGCGCCGCCGAAGATCGTCTCGAACAGGCCCTGGTCGTGCTGGTTCTTCGGATAGGTCCAGTAGTCGTCGTTGAGGCCGGGGCCGATCTTGCCTTCGCCGAGATGGCCGTGACAGCCCGAGCAGGCGGTCAGGAACAGCGAGCCCCCCTTGGCGAGGCAGCTCTTGTCATTGTTGTAGGGATTGTGGCCTGTCGAGAGGAACAGCTTGACCCCGGGCGTGTCGCGCCCTTCGGGCAGCGCGTCGGCGAGGGAAAGCGGCTCTCCAGTGACCGTGCTGCGCAGATCGAGCGTGGTGGCGGGGGTCTGCGCGATTGCGGCGCCGCCCAGCGCGGCCGCGAAAAGGCCGAACACGACGTTCCGGCGAAAACCGTTGAACTTCATATCTTGTCCCAAACCGTGTTGTAGATCGAAAAAGCCGCCCGGCCTCACATGCCCTTGTCGAGCACGGCGACGCCTTCCTGCTTGAGGATCGCCGCGATCTGGCCGCGGGCCTTGACGAGCCCTTCGTCGACCTGCTTGAGAAGCGCCGGATCGTCCTTGCGGACGCCGACCGACTGGTCGAAGTGCATCGGCGTCGCCCGCCCGTCGGACCGCTTCACGTCGTCGTCGATGACGGTCATGCGCAGCGGCACGGTCGAGGCCGCGACATAGCGGGCGACTTCGGGCGCGAAGCCGACGCCGAGGCCGGCGCGGCCCGAGGCGACCTCGTCGACGATGCGTTCCGGCGGAATCTGTGTGTACTGGTTGCGCGGCGCCTTGAAGTTCACAAGCGAGTAGAGATAGGCCATGTTGTCTTCGTAAAGGCCCTTCTCCTTCAGCATCTGCTCGCCCGGCGTGCCGAAGCCGACGACGACATGCCCGAGGCCGGCGATGCGCGGATCGCTCCAGGACCTGACGTCGAGATTCTGGTCGGCGCGCGTGATGAACACATAGGCCGAGCGATAATAGGGCGCGCTGGCGAGGACGCGGTCGTCGCCCTTGTCGAGGCCGATCACGACGTCGCACCGGTTCTTGTCGAGATAGTCGCGCACGAGATAGATCGCGGGCTTCTCGGACCACACGAAGACCGGCTTGCGGCCCATGCCCTCGGCGAGCGCGACGCCGATCCTGTTCTCGAAGCCGGAGCCGTCCTTCATCGAGAACGGCGGCTCGTTCTGCGCGGCGCAGATCCTGAGATCCTGGGCTCCCGCCTCCGCGGCCGGCGCGGATTTCGCGCCCGAGGCGCCCATGCACAGGAGGAGCGAAGCGGACAGCAGCGCGGCTTGATGGCGCATGAGTTTGGTCCTTGCGGAAATCGGAAAAAAGCGCGGAGCGCCGCAGCCGCCGGTCCGGGAGGGACGACGCTCCGCCCTGCCCGCTTCGCGGCCGGTCGGGGCGGCCGCGAAGCGCAGGTTCACAAAGGCCGGCTCAGTGCGCCGAGACGAACTCGCCGACGTTCGGATCGTCGTAGGGGCCCTTGCCGTCGAGCGAGAACACCATGGTCCCGCCGCCCATCTGGGTGTAGTTCGCGAGCTTCTTGAAGGCGCCGACGGCGCCGAGGCCGGCAGTCGGATCCTGCAGGTCGAACACGAGGCCGACGCCCGGCCAGCCGCCGACGCCATAGTTGATGGCGACGTACTGCGTGCCCTTGTGAGTGTAGGTGATCGGGTAGCCGATCACGCCGGACGGCAGCTTGAACTTCCAGAGAAGCTCGCCGGTGTCACTGTTGCGGGCCTTGATGAAGCCGTCAAGCGTGCCGTAGAACACCACGTCGCCGGCCGTCGCGAGCGTGCCGCCCCAGACGGCGAAGCGCTCCATCTTCTCCCACTTGAACTTGCCGGTGATGGCGTTGTAGGCCTTGACTTGGCCAAGGCCCTCGTAGTTCTGCCGGTCGCCCTTGGGTCCGGGATACATGTTCAGCGTCGCGCCGACGAAGAACTGGCCCGCCCGGTAGGGCAGCATGAAGGGCTCCCAGTCCATGCAGATGTGGTTGATGCCCATGTAGAACAGCTGGCGCTGCGGATCGTAGGAGTCATGGCCCTGGTTGTGGTAGCCCATGGCCGACGGGCAGACGTCGCGCGCCAGATGGTCCATCCGGGTGCCGAACTCCGGATCGCGCACGGGCGTGCCGGACTTCAGGTTGACTTCCTTGAACACATTGACCGTGTCGTCGATCTTGTCGGCGCTGACGAGGTCGCCGTTGGTCCGGTCGAGCGTGTAGACGATGCCGTTGCGGTCAGGATGGGTCAGAAGCTTGCGCATCTTGCCCTCCTTGTCCTTCTGCTCGGAGAGCATCATGACGTTGACGCCGGCGAAGTCCCATTCGTCGTGCGGGGTCTTCTGGTAGCCGAAATGCGCCTTGCCGGTGTCGGCGTCGCGCCCGAAGATGGTCATCGTCCACTTGTTGTCGCCCGGGCGCATGGTCTCGTTCCACGGCGCCGGGTTGCCGGTGCCGAAGTAGATCATGTTCACGTCGGGGTCATAGGCGTACCAGCCCCAGTTCGTGCCGCCGCCGATCTTCCAGGCGTCGCCTTCCCAGGTCGAGGTGCCGAGGCCCTTCTGGCCATATTGGGGGTTCTTGATGTTGAAGTCGTCGGCGAGCAGCAGGTCGCTGTCCGGGCCGGTCGCGTAGGCGCGCCATTTCTGCTCGCCGGTGCGCACGTCGTAGCCGGTCACGTAGCCGCGCACGCCGAGCTCGGCGCCCGACGAGCCGATGATGACGAGGTCCTTCACGACATAAGGGGCGATCGTCAGGGTCGAGCCGACCTTGATGTCCGAGTTCTCGATCTTCCAGTAGCTCTCGCCCGTGTCGGCGTTGAGCGCCTCGACATGGCCGTCGAGCAGCGTCTTGAAGATCAGGGGCGGGGTTTTGCCGTCGCCCGGCCAGTAGGCGAGGCCGCGGTTGACGACGTCGCAGCAGGCCACGGCGCGGGCCGCCGGATTCTGCTTGGGCTTCGACTGCCACAGGATGCGGCCCGGGTCGTCGAGGCCGAGGGCGAAGGTGGTGTTGGGGAACGGCGTCGAGATGTACATCTTGCCGTCGACGACGAGGGGGGCGCCCTCATGGCCGTTCAGCACGCCGGTCGAGAAGGACCACGCCGGACGCAGGCGCTTGACGTTCTCCGCGTTGATCTGGGTGAGCTTGCTGTAATTGTCGGAGTGGTAGTTCTTGCCGGGCATCACCCAGTTTTCGTCGCTTTTCGACAGCTCGTTCAGTTTGTCGTTGGCGAGAGTGAGACTGGGCGCCGCGGTGCAGATGAGCGCGGCCGTGGATACAGACGTCAATAATTTACGCATGCTCGCCTTCCCTGATTTCCCGCCCGTTCGGGCTTCGCCATGTCCTCCGGCGAGCGCCCGTCGCGTATGCATCCGTCTTCGGATGTTGTTTTGTTGAGCGCGTGCAGCGCCGAATTGCGTAGTCGTCCGCGTCGTCCGGGCGCCGCATGCGGTGGTATTAAGCACTCCATTGGTATTAGCGGAAGTGGGACAAGTGCCATTTCGCTCGGGACAAAATGGCAAACGCTTTGAGCGGATCGCCCCGTTCTGCTCGGGCGCAAGGCGCGCGAGACGTCGCCCGCGGCGCAAATGTGAATGAGGCGCCGGCGTCTCACGCCCCAAAACGCGCCTTTTGCGCCGGATGAGCGCAGCGATTCGCGCGGCCGAGCTGTTGATTCGGCGTCAGGGCAGGACGCGCACCGTGGCCGTCATGCCGGCGACGAGGCGCACGCCGGCGGGGCGCGCGCCGATCGCGACGCGCACCGGGATGCGCTGCGCGAGGCGCACCCAGGTGAACACCGGGTTGACCGACGGCAGCCCGGCGACGCCCGGCGCGGCGTTCGGGTCCATCACGCCATGGGCGAGGCTTTCGACCCGGCCCCCGATGGGCTGGTCGGGATAGCCCATGAGGATGATCTCGACCGCGTCGCCGATGCGGATGCGCCGCAGCTGCGTCTCCTCGAAATAGGCCGTGACCCAGTAGCTGTCCGAATCGACGAGCGTCATCGCCGCGCGTCCGGTCAGGGCGTAGGTTCCGGCCTGGAGCAGGAGATTGGCCACGAAGCCGTTGACGGGCGAGCGGACTTCGGTCCTCCCGAGATTGAGCTTCGCGTCGTCGAGGCTGACGAGCGCGCCGTCATAGGCGGCCTTTGCGATCGCGGCCCGGCTTTCGAAGCTCTGGCGGCTTTCCGGGCTGACCGCGTCGTCGCCGAGCGATTCGCGCCGCGCGGCCTCCGCCTGCGCGTTGGCGAGCTGGGCCTGCGCCTGGGCGAGCGCCGCCTGCGCCCGCCGCACGGCGATGACATAGTCGCGGTCGTCGATGCGGAACAGGAGATCGCCCTTGCGGACCTGCTGGTTGTCGGCGACGAGCACCGCCGTGACCTCGCCCGAAACCTGCGGCGCGACCTGGGCCGTATAGACGCGCACGGTTCCGTCGCGCGTCCATGGCGTGCCGAGATAATAGCCCCAGGCGAGCCAGGCGAGCGCAAGCGATCCGGCGAAGACCGCAAGCGTCGTGAACAGGCCGAAGGCCGAGGGCCCGGCCGGCGCGGCGGCCGGCGCGGCGGGGGCGGAAGCGGCGTGTGATGCCTCGTTCGTCATGCGTGCGGCGTCCAACAATCAGCGTCCGAGCAGAAGGGTCAGGCCCGACAGCAGCGCGACGAACAGGCCGAGTTCGAGCGCGGGCGTGCGCGCGGCGACGGCGAGGCCCGGCGCGCGGCGCAGGAGCGCGAGCGCGGCGCATGTCGCCGCAAAGGCGATCGGCAGGCAGAGCGCGAAGGGCGCGACATAGACGCCGAGAAGGTCGACTTCGCGCAGGGGAAAACTCATGGCGCGCTCCGCCACACGAGCCGGGGCAGGATGAAGCGGTAGGCCGCGATCCCGCCGGCGACGCCGGCGAAGATGGCGAAGGTCTCGTTGATCGACGCGACCGGGTCGAACTGCATCGGGTTGGCGGGATCGGCCGCCAGCAGGAAGGAAAGATTGAAGCCGATCGCCGTGTCGGCGCTGCGCGGGTCCTTCATGCCGGCCGCGCCGACGAAGATGAAGGGCGCGAGCGTCGCGGCGAGCATGGGGAAGGAGGTCGGCGCGGCGAGCAGGACGAATTTGACGAACAGCCCGAGCCCCTGGCCGATGGCGACGCCGCGCAGATAGGCGGGCGTGCGGCGGTCGGCGTCGGGCGCGGCGCCGAACACGACCACGATGACGGCGACGAAGACGACGAAGACCCCGCCGTCGGTCCAGGCCGTCGCCAGCCACAGGGCCCAGGAGAGGGCGACCGCGACGAAGGCGCGGACGCCGCCGGCGGCGACCTCGGCCGGCCCGGGCCGCGGCCCCGCCGCAACGTTCGCCGGCTGCTGGGCGCTCAGGAATTCGGAGAGCGCGCTCGCGACATAGGCGCAGGCGACGCCGAGAAAGATGTCGGCGCCGCGCGCGGTCGCGACCGAGAAGGCCGACAGCGGATCGGGCGCGCTCAGGATCACGAGCAGGCTCGCCGTCAGCGCGGCGAGCGCCGCGCCATAGGCGGCGTTGCCCGAGAACCGTCCGCCGCACCAGGCGCAGAACGCGCACCACGCGGCGAGAAAAAGCCCCATCGCGACCGGGCTCTGCGCCAGCAGCGCCACCCCGGCCATGCCCGCCACAAGGCCGAGAACGGTGCCCCCCGCCCGCCACGCGCCTTTCGTCGCCACGAGGCCGTGGGTCGGCAGGGAGAGCGACATGACGGTCCACGCCGCCCAGCGCGGCGTTTCGAACTGAAGCTGCATGGCGAGCCAGAGCGCGGCCAGGGTCGCGGCCGTCGCGCGCAGGCCAAACAGCGCGCCCGAGGCGTCGAGCGGCGACAGCCGGCGCGCCGCCGCCGCCGGCGCCGCGGCAATGAGTCGGACGCCGGAGCGGGGCGCGGCTGGCATCTTCCGGTTCTCCTGGCTCGGGTTCCTCTGGCGTCAGAGGGGCGCCCGGCGCGCGAAGCGGGCGCCGCCAGACTATCGCCGATCCGGCCGCTCACGCCAATCATACGAAGGCATGCGGGCGCCCGCGCGGCGCGGCCCCCGAGAGGGTCAGTCGACGCACAGGCAGCGCGCGTCCTCGCGGCACCGGCCCCGGCGCGCCGCGTCGCGAACGGCGGGGAGGCACGCCGCGCGCTCGTCCGGCGCGCAGGCGACGCGGCAGCCGCGGCAGGGACCGTCGTCGGGCGTCGAGCAGGCGTTTCGACCGGGCGCGCCGCCGGCGCCGCGCCGGCGCGCCGGCGGCTTTTGCGGCGCCGTTTCAAGGACGACGCATTCGCACAGATTGGGCGCCCAACAAGTCGCCCCGGTCTGTTCGCCTTCCTGGCAGAACGCCTGCCGTCCCTCGGGACAAATGACGGAGCAGCCCGGGCAGACCATGTCGCCCTTCACGCCGCAGGCGGTTTCGGACCGCGCCGGCGACGCGCACAGGATCAGGAGGGCGAGGGCGATTCGTCGATGGGGCATGGCGGCCTGTCGTCTCGCGGCGCGGCGTCGGGGCGCCGGCGCCTCGATCAAACCGCGTTTTTCGCGGCGCGGCAATTTTCTGAAGGCGCCGGCTTGTGAAAGAATCGGACGCGTTTCAGGAAGAACCTGGCCTCGATGGCGCTTTGAAGATCCCGCCTCGGGCGCGGGCGCGCCCGCGCAGGTTTCAACGCAGGATTGCAGCCTCGCCGAAAGCGCCGCGACAGGCCCAAAAAACGGCGCGGCGCGCTTGCCTCGCCCGCGCCCGCCGGCCATGATCGCGCGCCAGTCAGACGGCGGAGCCGCCATGGACGACGTCCATTACCGCGAATACAAGATCCTGCTGCGGCCCGAACGCTTCTTCGCCCCAAGCCAGTTCGAAGCCTTCTGGAAGAAGGTCCGCGCCGTCGCCGAAAAGACCGGCGTCGACGTCGAAACGGCGAAGCGCGCCTTCGACCGCGAGGTGCGCGAGATCCAGTTCTACGACACTGACGGCGCCGACCTCTACCGCAACGCCTTCATCCTGCGCAAACGCACGTTCTATGTCGACGGCTGGCCCGCCGCCGAGCATGAGCTCACGCTGAAATTCCGCCATCCGGAGCTTCCCGTCGCCGCCGCGACGGACGTGACGCCGCATCTCGCCGTCGACGCCGACATCAAGTTCAAGGAAGAGATCCTGCCGCTCAAGGCCAGCGTCGGCGGCCTGCGGCGGCTCTATTCGCACAATTGCGTCCTCGCCACGCCGCAGCTCGAGATCGAGCAGGGCCTCGCCCATATCGCCAGCGTGTTTCCCTGCCTCGACGCGCTCGTGAAATCCTCGAACGGGGCGCCGCTGCGCCTCGTCAACGACCTTCCCGTCGAGGAGATCATGGTCGAGCCCGGCCGCCTCGACTTCGGCCACAGGCTCGACGCCAAGGCGACCATCGCGCTGTGGCGCAACCGCTCGACCGAAACCTCGCTCATCGGCGAATTCGCCTTCCAGGCGAAGTTCGAGAGCTATGACGGGCTGAGCGACAAGGCGAAGGCGCGCTCGGAGGCGTTCTTCATGGAGCTGCAGCGCGACGCGCCCGAATGGGTCGCGCTCGGGACCACCAAGACGGCCGTCGTCTACCAGTTCGGCGGCCGCCCGGAGTGCGGCCGCGAATGACGGACCGCCCCGCCCCGGCCCCCGCTCGCGCCGCGCCGCCCGCCGCCGCGCCCTCGCTTGGAAAAATCTTCGCGGTCTTTTTCGTGATCGGCGCGACGAGCTTCGGCGGCGGCGTCGTCGCCTATCTGCGCGCGGCGCTGGTCGAGCGCGAAGGCTGGCTCGACGACGAAAGCTTCCTCGCCGCGCTCGAGGTCGCGCAGGCGCTGCCGGGCCTCAACGCCACCAACATGAGCGTCATCGTCGGCGAGCGGCTGCGCGGCGTCCCCGGCGCGGCGGCGGCCTTCGCCGGCATGACCCTGCCGGGCGCGACGCTGCTCATGACGCTCGGCGCGCTCTACGCCGCGCATATGGGAAATCCGGTGGTGAACGCCGCGCTCGCCGGAATCGGCGCCGCCGCCGTCGGCCTGCTCGCGGCGACCACGCTGCAGATCGGCCGCAAGCAGCTTTCGGGCGCGCTCGACGTGGCCATCGCGCTCCTCACCCTGTTCATGGTGAGCGGCCTGCATCTCTCCCTGATGATCGTCATCCTTACGGTCGGGCCCCTCGCCGTGCTGCTGCGCCGGCCGCGCGGCGGGGCGTGACGCGAAGGCCCCCGGAAAGCAGCCATGAACTTCGGACTGAATTTCGCTGTGCTCAGCGTGTTCTCGCTGCTCTCGGTGCTCGCCGTCGGCGGCGGCGCGGCCGTGCTGCCCGAGATGAAGACGCTCATCGTCGAGCAGCGCCACTGGCTGACGGAAAGCGAATTCCGCGACGTGTTCGGCCTCGGCCAGATGGCGCCGGGGCCGAACATGCTGATGGTGCTCGTCATCGGCTATCGCGTGTCGGGCCTTTTCGGCGCGCTTCTCGCCTTCGTCGGCTTCTTTTTGCCGGCGAGCGTCATCGCCTTCTGCGCCTCGCGCCTGTGGGACCGTTTCGAGGGCTCGCCCTGGCGCGCCGCGCTGCAGAAGGGCATGGCCCCGCTCGTCGTCGGGCTGATGGCCGCGGGCGTCGTCTCGATCGGCCGCACGGCGGTCACGGACGCGACCCAGGCGGCGCTGGCGTCTGCGACCTGCGCCGCCATGCTGCTCCTGACGCGCGTCAACCCCGCCCTGTTCGTGCTCGCCGGCGGCGTGATCTGCGTGCTCCTCAGGCCGTGACGCATATTCGGCATGGCGACATAAAGATATCGTTATATCGACTTGACGCGGCCGCGTTTTACGGCCAGTCTTGCGCCGTCGTGGTTCTCCGGGCCTGCCTCAGGCGCCGGAGCTAAGAGGGAATCCGGTGAGCCGCAAGGCGAGGCCGGAGCTGCCCCCGCAACTGTAAGCGGCGAGCCTGTCGTCCATCTCGCGCCACTGAAGCCGCACGGCTTCGGGAAGGCCGGACGCAGGCCGTGACCCGTGAGCCAGGAGACCTGCCGCGACAGCATAGTCGTCCCTGGGCGGGGTGTCCCAGCGGCGCGCTTGCGCGTCCGCCGGCGGCCCGCCGCGCGGAATCTCGCCTGCGTCCGCTCGGTCTTCGCCCCCAATGTTCATTGGGGTTGAGCCGATGTCTTCCGTTTCTCCTGTCTCCGTTTCTTCCGTCGCCGAACGTCTTCTGCCCGTGAGCGCGCTCGGCGCGCCGCGGATCGGCCCGCGCCGCGAGCTCAAGGCCGCGCTCGAAGCCTACTGGTCCGGCAAATCCGGCGCCGACGCCCTGCTCGCGGCCGCGGCCGGGCTTCGCGCCGCGAACTGGGCGCGCCAGCAGGCGCTCGGCGTCGACGTCATTCCGTCGAACGACTTCTCGCTCTACGACCATGTGCTCGACGTCAGCGCCATGGTCGGCGCCGTGCCCGAGGCCTATGGCTGGACCGGCGGGCCGGTGCCGCTCGACGTCTATTTCGCCATGGCGCGCGGCCGCGGCGAGAGCGCCTGCGGCCATGGCGCGCACGCCCATGGGCCGGGCGCGCCGGCGCTCGAAATGACCAAATGGTTCGACACCAACTATCATTATCTCGCGCCGGAATTTTCGCGCGGGCAGGCGTTCGCGCTGACCTCGGCGAAGCCCGTCGACGAATATCTCGAGGCGAAGGCGCTCGGCGTCGAGACCCGGCCCGTGCTGCTCGGGCCCGTGACCTATCTCAAGCTCGG
This sequence comes from Methylocella sp., assembly GCF_044226135.1. Classification (NCBI taxonomy): domain Bacteria; kingdom Pseudomonadati; phylum Pseudomonadota; class Alphaproteobacteria; order Hyphomicrobiales; family Beijerinckiaceae; genus Methylocella; species Methylocella sp. The sequence continues at coordinate 50,781 of NZ_JBGAHM010000002.1, forward strand.
CAAGTCGAAGGACGCCGCGCTCGATCCGCTGTCGCTGCTCGACGGGCTTCTGCCGGTTTACGCCGAAATCCTGCGCCGCCTCGAGGACGCCGGCGCGCGCTGGGTCCAGATCGACGAGCCCTGTCTCGTGCTCGACCTCGACGACGCGACGCGGGCCGCGTTCGCCCGCGCCTATGAAACCCTCGCCGCCGCCGCGCCGACGCTGAAGATCATGCTCGCGACCTATTTCGGCGGCCTTGGCGACAATCTCGACCTCGCCCTCGGCCTGCCCGTCGCCGGGCTGCATCTCGATCTCGTCCGCGCGCCCGAGCAGCTCGCGCCGGCGCTGGAGAAGGCCCCGCCCGCGCTCACGCTTTCGCTCGGCGCGATCGACGGGCGCAACGTGTGGCGCGCCAGCCTGCCGAACATCCTCGACCTGATCGAGCCCGCGGTCGCCGCGCGCGGCGCGGACCGGCTTGAGATCGCGCCCTCCTGCTCGCTGCTGCATGTTCCGCTCGACCTCGAGCTTGAGGCCGACCTCGACCGCGACCTCAAGGAGTGGCTCGCCTTCGCGATCCAGAAGATGGCGGAGCTTTGCGTGCTGCGCCTCGCGCTGGTCGAAGGCCGCGCCGCCGCGGTCCGGCCGCTCGCCGAATCGGCCGCCGCCGTCGCCCGCCGCGCGGCGTCGGGCAAGGTTCACGACCGCGACGTGCAGAGGCGCGCGGCGGCGGCCGACGCCGCCATGACGCGCCGGCGCGGCGCGTTTGCGGCGCGCAAGCCGGTCCAGGACGCGACGCTCGGCCTGCCGCTCTTCCCGACGACGACGATCGGCTCCTTCCCGCAGACGGTCGAGGTGCGCAAGGCCCGGGCGGCCCATGCGAAGGGGACGCTCGATGACGCCGGCTACGAGGCCTTCCTGCGCGAGGAGACGGCGCGCGCGGTCGCCCTCCAGGAAGAGCTCGGCCTCGACGTGCTGGTCCATGGCGAGTTCGAACGCAACGACATGGTGCAGTATTTCGGAGAGCGGCTCTCGGGCTTCGCCTTCACGAAGCATGGCTGGGTGCAGAGCTACGGCTCGCGCTGCGTGCGCCCGCCGATCCTTTTCGGCGACGTCTCGCGCCCGAAGCCGATGACGGTCGAATGGTGGAGCTACGCCCAGTCGCTCACGAAAAAGCCGATGAAGGGCATGCTGACGGGGCCCGTCACGATCCTCAACTGGTCCTTCGTGCGCGACGACGTTCCGCGCGCCGAGGCCTGCCGGCAGATCGCGCTCGCGATCCGCGACGAGGTTCTGGACCTTGAGGCCGCCGGCGCGAAAATGATCCAGATCGACGAGGCCGCCCTGCGCGAGGGGCTGCCGCTGCGCCAGGCCGACCGGGCGGCCTATCTCGAGTGGGCCGTCGAATGTTTCCGGCTTGCGGCCTCGGGCGTCGCCGACGCGACTCAGATCCACACCCACATGTGCTACTCGGAGTTCAACGACGTCATCGACTCGATCGCGCGGATGGACGCCGACGTCATCTCGATCGAAACCTCGCGCTCGAAGATGGAGCTGCTCGACGCCTTCAAGACTTTTCGCTATCCAAACGAGATCGGCCCCGGCGTCTATGACATCCATTCGCCGCGCGTTCCCGAGGCCGACGAGATGACGCGCCTCCTTGCGCTCGCGCGCGAGCGGCTCTCCGACGGCCAGCTCTGGGTCAACCCGGACTGCGGCCTCAAGACCCGCGGCTGGGCCGAGGCGAAGCCCGCGCTCGCCAACATGGTCGAGGCCGCGCGCCGGCTGCGCGCGCTCGCCGCGGAGGCCGCGGAATGAGCGCGGCGCAGGCCGCGAAGGGGTCTGTGACGCGGCTCGTCGACATCGTCTTTCCGGGCGACGCGAACCATCACGGCACGCTGTTTGGCGGCGCCGGCCTCGCCCATATGGACAAGCTCGCCTTCATCGTCGCCTCGCGCCACGGCCATGTCGATTTCGTCACCGCCTCCTGCGAGCGGATCGACTTCAAGGCGCCGGCGCATATCGGCGAGATTGTCGAGCTTTCGGGTCGCGTGACGCGGGTCGGGATGCGCTCGCTCGCCGTCGAGGTCGCGCTCGTCGCGGAGGCCCCGCTGTCGGGCGAGCGGCGCCTTTGCGCGCGCGGCGCCTTCAACATGGTCGCGGTCGGCGAAGGCGTCGAGCGGATCTGCGGCCGCCTGCCGCCGCTCGCGCCGGCGACGGAGGACGAAGACGACGCCCTGCGCATGACGGAGCTCGTCTTTCCGGGCGACACGAGCCATTACGGCAGCCTCTATGGCGGCGTCGCCCTCGCCGCGATGGGCCGCGCCGCCTTCGTGGCGGCGACGCGCCATTGCCGCAAGGCGGTGGTCATGGCCTCGTCGCGGCGGGTCGACTTTGAAAGCCAGGTGGCGACCGGCGAGATCGTCGAGCTCGTGGCGCGGATCGTCGCCACGGGGCGCAGCTCCATGACGGCGGAGATCGATCTCTTCGCCGAAAGCCTGCGTTCGGGCGAACGGCGCCGGTGCGCGCGCGGCGCCTTCGTCATGGTGGCGGTCGACGCGCGCCAGCGGCCGGTCGGGCTCGGCGCCTCGGCCGCCTGACGCGCCCTGCGGACGCGCCCGGGGTCCCGCCTTCCCCGGGCGCCGACGCCAAAATCAGGCCAGCGCGGCGCTTCTGGCCGACGTCTCGCCGGGCGGGGCGTGGCCCGGCCCCTCGCCGGGCCCTCCCGGGCGCAGCATCTGGCGGCGGATGTCGATCGCGTGGCGCGCATGGGAGATGGCGATCTCGAAAGCGGCGGCGTTGGAGGCGTCGACCGACTGCGTCGTGACGAACCAGGCGACGACGCCCTTGAGGTCCGTTTCGAGCGTCTTGAGATCCTCCTCCTGCGCCGACAGCGCGTCGTCGGCGAGCTGCAGCAGACGGTCGATCTGGCGGCGCTCGCCCAGCGACTTGCGGCGGTTGAGGCTCGACACGAGCACCGCGGCGAGCGAGCCGGCGATGCTGAGGCCGAGGCCGCCGAGATAGAGATATTGCTGGATTTCGTCGAAAAAGCTCTGGTCGCCTTCGTTCAGATAGGAGGCGACGCCCGGGTGCACCGGCAGCACGGGATTCTTGGCGTCGGGATCGGGCGCCTCGATCTGCGCCGCGAGCGGCGTCATCGCCTCGAGCCGCGCCTTGGTGCGGAACAGGGAGCGCGCGATCGCCCCGGCGACGGCGTCGGGCATCACGTCGGGCGAGACGAGGCGATAGGTGACGGCGAGCGTCGTCACCGTGTCGCCCGGCACTTCGGGCCGGCCGCGGAAGGCGCCGGCCGGGGCGTCGAGCGATTCGAAGCCCGGGAACCGCTGGTTGATGGCGTCGGCCTCGTCGATCGCGAGCAGCGTCGGCGCGCCGCCGCCCCTGGCCGTCATCGACCGCACGACGTCGACCACGGGGCCCGGGCCGACCGGGCCCACGGCGAAGGCGGCCGCCGCATGATGCGCGCGAATGGCCTCGCCGATCTCGTTCGCCGGCAGAAAGATCCGCTTCACCGAGGCCGGCGACACGTCGAAATAGCTGAGAATCGTGTCGAGCGCCTGCGAATCGAAGCTTTCGAGCGGGCCTGCCGGAATGGCGACCGTGCGCCCCGAAAGGGCGCCGACCGAATCGACCGGCGATTTCGGCGGCGTCAGGAAGGCGACGGCGTCGCGGCGCAGGATGGCGATGGTTTCGCCGTTCGACGGCGTCGCCGCGTCGCTGCGCACGATGGCGAGCTCCGCCGTGCCGGTCTCGACCGCCTTTGAGGACGCCGCGAGATCCGCGACCGGCACGAGCTCGACGCGCACGCGCGGGTGATCCTTTTGCGCGAGCTCGGCGAAAGCCTCCATGAAGCGGTAGGCGACCGAGCCCTTCGGCCCCGTCGCGACGCGCAGGTCGGCCTTCAGCGACCAGAAATGAAACGCCGCGAGAACCGCCAGCGCCACAACGGCGAGACCGATCGCCCAAAGCCATGTCCTGCGCATCTGGAGCTTCTCCGGCATCCTCCTGCGGCCGCCTCGCGAGACTCATGACATGATTTCAGACCGCGCGACAGGCCGCGTGTCGTCGCGGGCCGACGCCTAGCATGACGGCGGCGGACGGACTTGACCGCAGCGGACGGGATCTTGACGATGGGCGGGCGCAGGGCGCCGCTTGCCCGGATTTTTGAGATGTCCGGCCTGCGGCCCAAGGCGCCCTGAAGAACGAGACCTTCCAAAGGACGAGATGGCATGTCTGCGGCCGCGCGTGTTCTGTCGTCGTTCAGGGCCTCGATCGGCGACGTGGTGTTCGGCATGGAGGATGGAGCCGTCTCCATCTTCGGCCTCGTGTTCGGCGTCGCCGTCAGCACCGACGACCCGCGCACGGTGCTGATCGCCGGCGCGACCGGCGCGGCCGCCGCCGCCGTCTCGATGATGGCCGGAAGCTATCTCGACGCGGAATCGGTGCGCGACGCCCGGCGGGCGCGGCGCGACGGGCCGGCCGACCCGGCGGCGGCGCGGCGCGAGGCCGAAGCCGTCGCGGCGGCGCTCGCGCGCGGCGGCATGGCCGAACAGGACGTGCGCCAGGTGGCCGACGCGCTCGCCCGCGCGCCGCGCGCCGCGGCGGGGCTGCGCGCCGAACTCGCCGACGCCGAGGGCGCGAGCCCCGTCGCGCAGGCGTCATGGATGTTCGCCTCAGACCTCGTCGCGGGCTTCACGCCGGTGCTGCCCTTCGCGTTTTTGCCCATGGCGAGCGCCCGCCTCGTCTCGCTCGCCCTGACCGCGACGCTGCTGGCGGCGCTCGGCGTCGGCCGCGGCCTCGTGGCGAAGCGCTCCACGCCGCGCGCCGTGGCCGAGACCATGGCCATCGCCGTCTCGGCCGCCCTCGCCGGCGTGGTCATGGGCCGGCTTTTGTCATGAGGCGAGGGCTGGCGCGCGCGCCGGCGGGCGTGGTAGATCGGCGCGATGCGTCAGATGCAGGCGAACGAGCGCGCGGACGGGACGGGCCGGCCCGCGACCAACTGGCGCGAGATCGGCTGGATTACGGCCGCGCTCGCAGGGTTCTTCGTCGCCGACCGCTGGTTCGACGTCCCGGTGGTCATCTCGGCGCCGATCGCCTTTCTGGGGGCGATCGTCTACGGCTATTTCGCGCATGAGCGCTCGGCGCGCCGCAGGGCCGAACTGACCGAGGCCGCCGCGGCGGCCTGGGCCGAGGTCGAGGCCGCGGGACAAAGCCTGCGCGAGGCCGAGCTTGGCGGCGCGCCCGCCGCGCTGGTCGCCACGCGCGGCGAAGCCTACGCCGCCGCGCTCGACCGCTCCGCCATCGTCGCGAAGCTGCTCGCCGACCACGCCGCGCTGCATGGCGAAGGCGCCCGGCGCGGGCGGGCCTGGCGCCTTGGCCGCTGACCGCGCGGTCCGGCGCTCAGACGAACGCCTCTTTCGCCGCCAGCCGGCGAACGCCGTCCGGGTCGTGCGCCGGCAGGATGACGGTCGGCCGCAGCGCCGCGAACGCCCTGACGGCGCGCAGCGTCGCGAGCGAGGTCGCGGGATCGTTGGTGACGCCGTCGACGCGCCCGGCGCGCAGGTCGTCCTGCGAATAGGTCGCGTCCCCCGCGATGAAATAAGAGACGTCGTCGTCGCGCACGATCACCGAGCAATGTCCCGTCACATGGCCGGGCGTCGGCACGAGCGCGATCCGCCCGTCGCGGGTGAGCGGATACGAGCCCTCGAACGGGCCGATCGGCGGGCCGTCCGTCGTGACCAGCTCGGGCTTCAGCCAGACGGGCCAGCGCTGCGGCAGGCAGCCCGTCATCATGCCCCTGAGACCCGTCGAGACGGCGTAGTTCTCGCGCGGGCCGATGATCCGGTTATGCGGAAAATGGTCGAGCCCGCCGGTGTGGTCGTGATGGAAATGGGTGAGGACCACCGCCGCGAGATCGCGCGCGGGATCAAGCCCCATGGCGCTCAGGCGCGGCCCGACTTCCTCTCCGGGCGCGACGCGGATCGACACCTGTCTGTAGAACGGGTTCCAGCGCGGCAGATAGCCCGGCGCCGAATTGCGCCAGGTGTCGCCCGTGTCGATGAGGAAACGCCCCTCCGGATGCTCGATCAGGAAGCAGAGAATCGGCAGCGGCGCGACCCAGTTCGGATCGCGGAAGATGTCGATCTTGCGGCCAAGGGCGCCGCGCCCGTCGCGGCCGACGCGCTGCGCGGTCTTCATGCGGGCCTTGCCGGTTTCGATGGCGGTGACCTTGATCATGGCGGCCTCCATAAAACGAATATTCATTCTTTTAACGTCGCCGCCCGCCCTTGTAAAGAACGGATATTCGTTTTATTAAAAAGCATGCCGAAAATTTCCGACGAGAAGCGCGCCGCCCGCAGGACGCAGATCCTCGAAGCCGCCTGGAGCTGCTTCCAGGCGCAGGGCCTGCACGCCACGACGATGGACGACATCATCAAGGCGTCCGGGCTCTCCGCCGGCGCGGTCTATTCCTATTTTTCGGGCAAGGACGCGCTCATTCTCGCGGCGGTGAAGACGTCCCTCGGCGATTTGCAGGCGCTGCTCGAACCGCTCCTGCGGGAGCCGCCGCCCTCGCCCGGCGTGTTCGTCGAGCGGGTCGCGGCGGCGGTCGCGCGCTTTTCCGCGCGGGACGGCTACGATCTGAGGCGCGTCGCCCTGCTCGGCTGGAGCGAGGCGCAGCGCAATGCGCAGCTGCGCGAGACGATGCGGGGCTTCTATCTGGCGTTTCGCGACAGGCTCGCCGACGCCGCGGCGCTCTGGAAAAAGGCGGGCGCATTGGGAGCGGACGCGTCGGCGCGCGACGTCGCCAAGACCCTGCTGTCGGCGATTCTGGGCTTCGTCGTCCAGTCCGCGATCATGGACGACGTCGAGCCGAAGGATCTCGCGCGGGGCCTGCGGGATCTTGGAAAAGGGGGGAACGCCGATGCGGGGTGAGGCCGGCGCGCCGCGCCTGAGAGTCTACGCCGTCCTGCTCGGGCTCCAGACGATCGCCTCCGGCGCGCTGGTCGCCGTGGTCTTTCCCCTGTTCCAGCAGATCGTTTCGCAGTCCGGTCAGCCCCAGTCGCTCGAAACGTCGACCGTGGTCGCGGCCCTCTGCGCGGCGCTGGCGATGCAGGCCTGCTACTGGACGCGGTACCGCCGCACGCCGATCCGGGCGCCGTTCCACAACGCGCTGGCCGGCCACGCGCTGATGTTCGCAAGCCGCGTCAGCTTCTTTTTCTCGGCCGCGCTGTTTTCGGCGATCTTCTTCCGCCATGTGCCGCAGCTCGAGGCCCTGCCCCCGCCCGGGCAGGGCTTCGCCAAGGCCGTCGGCGTCATGATCCTTCTGTTCGCGTCCTTCTGCTATGCGCTGGAGCTGGAGCGCCTCGGCCGCGCCGTCGAAGAGCCCGCGCCGCACGCGAAATGACGCCGGGGCCGACGGCGGGGGACAGGGACCGAGGCGGCCCGCCGGCTACAGACGCCGTCGCCCACGCACGGCTAGGGCGTCACGATATTGAACCAGAACTCGAAAGTGTCCAGATTCGACACGACGCTCTGGAGCTTCGCCCGGTCTCCCGCGATCTTCACGTCGCCCGCGGCGATCGCGTCCTGCAGCCTGACCTGCTGGAGGATGATGTTGTTCAGCGTGTCCCGTGAAAGCGTCACCGTCGCGTCGGCGTCGGCCGCCTTCCTGCCGGCCGTATGATTGAGGACGCCGTTCTCAAGCTCGACGAAGTAGAGTCCGTCCTTGCCGAGATCGAAATTGAGCTTCGCCTTCGCATCGCCGGCCTTTTGCGCGTTGAGGCGGACGCCGAGGTAGTCGAGGAACATCTCCACCGACATCGCCCGGACTGTGTCGGGGCTCGCGGTGTTGGGCGTCGGCAGCTTCGCCACGCCCTTCCTCAGCTCCTGCGCGCCGGTGAGATAGAAATTGCGCCACGGGCCGGATTCGGCCTGATAGCCGAGCTGTTCAAGAGCGTCGGCCTCAAGGTTCCTGGCGGCCTGATTGCCCGGGTCGGCGAACACGACATGGTAGGCGACTTGCGCGACCCAGCGATAATCGCCCTTGTCGTAGGAGCTTCTGGCTTTCTTCAGAACCTCGTCCGCGCCGCCCATGAACTCGACATATTTCTTGCTCGCCTCGACCGGCGGCAATTCGTGCAGCGTCGCCGGGTTGCCGTCGAACCAGCCGAGATAGAGGACATAGGTCGCCGCCACGTCGTGATAGACAGAGCCGTAATAGCCGCGGTTCGCCCAGACGTTGGCGAGGCTGTCGGGCATCTTGAACGCGTCGGCGATCTCGCGCATCGTCATGCCCTGATTGAGCATGCGCAAGGTCTCGTCGTTGATGAAGCGGTAGAGGTCGCGCTGGCTCTTCAGCAGGGCGACGGCCTTGCCGTTGCTCCACGTCGGCCAGTGGTGCTGCGCGAAGACGACATCGACCCTGTCGCCCCACATCGACAGCGCCTCGTTCAGATATTTCGACCACGGAAGCGGTTCGCGGATCTTGGCGCCGCGCAGCGAATACGTGTTGTGCAGGGTGTGGGTCGCGTCTTCGGCGGCCTCCATCGCCTTTTTTTCCTCGATGAACCACATCATCTCGGCCGGCGCCTCGGAGCCCGGCGCCATCAGGAATTCATAGGTCAGCCCGTCGATGACATGCGTCTCGCCGGTCCGGGTCACCGTGTCGGTCGGCGGAATGAGCGTGACCGTGCCGGCCGAAGTCGTCGTGCCGAGGCCGGCGCCGACCTGCCCTTTCGGGTCCGGCGGCAGCAGATTGCCGTACATGTAGCTCGCTCGGCGGCTCATGGCGTTGCCGGCCATGACGTTCTCGGCCACCGCGGCCTCGAGGAAGCCTTCGGGAGCGTAAATCTTGACCTTTCCGGCCGCCACGTCCGCTTCGTCGACGACGCCCTTGACGCCGCCGTAATGGTCGACGTGACTGTGGGTGTAGATCACCGCCTTGACCGGCTTCGCGCCGCGGTTGGCGTAGTAAAGATCCATCCCCGCCTTGGCGGTTTCGGCGGAAATGAGAGGATCGACGACCGTTATCCCCTCGGCGCCCTCGATGATCGTCATGTTGGACAGATCGGCGTTGCGCACCTGATAGATGCCGGGAACGACTTCGAACAGGCCGCTCAGGGTGATGAGCTGCGCCTGGCGCCACAGGCTGGGGTTGACCGTGTCGGGCGCGGCGGCGTCCTGCCTGATGAAGTCATATTGGCGCGGATTCCAGATCATGTTTCCGGACGCGCCCTTGATCGCCTCCTGGGGCAGCGGGGCGATCAAGCCGCGGCGCGCGTCGTCGAAATCGGATTTGTCCGAGAACGGCAGCACGCGGAGCAGCGCGTCGTTCGCCGCTTTCGTGGCGGGCGTCGCGTCCTTTCGCGCGTCCTGGCTTTGCGCAGGAGAGGTCGACGCCAGAAACGCGCCGACGAGAAACGCGGAGGCGGAGAACGGGAGATTGGCAAAAGCTGTTCTCATGAAGTCCCTGCCCCCATGCGCTCCGCGGCCGAAAGCGGCCCGCGACGTCCTGGCCGACGCGCTGGCGCAATCTTGGGCCAGTGCGCTGTGTTAATCGCGACAGCCCATATCCGTTCCCGTCGCGTCCTGACAAGACCGGCCGGGCCACGCGCGCGGAAAGCCGGCGCGGCGCCCGTCGTCCGTCCTTCCGGCCGTCGCCCGCCTGTTGACGAGCTTCGCCGTCCGGCTCTCGACCGGCGCGGTCTTCATCTGGTTCGGCCCCCCCCCCCCGGCGCGGGCGCGGCGCGCAGGCGGCTTCGAGGTTTGCGGCCCTGGCGTCGGGCGCCTCGATCTTTTCGTCGAGATCGGCGGGCCGCAGGGTGTGGCGCTCGTCCGGCCCGTCTTCGGGCGCGACCCTGACGGCTTCGGGCCACGCCGGCCGTGGCTTGCGGCGGGCGGCGTTTTACGCGTCGAGAGGGTCGAGGAGGCGCGGCAGGAGGCGCGTCTGAATTTGCGCGCCAAGGCCAATCGCGGGACGACGGCCGCCGCTCTCTTGACCGTGAGCCGCCGCCGTTCGGCGCGGCGGCGAAACGACGGCGCAGCCCTGCCAGACGGACAGGCGCCGCGATGCGGCGCGCCTTGGCGACGAGGGCGCCACCCCGCAAAACTGCGTGGAAACCCACGGCGCTTCAGACCGATATATTGGCCAAAACTTGGACAGGGATGCGCGCCAGCCGTCCAACGCATTGATTTTATTGGCGCGCCCAAGGGGAATCGAACCCCTGTTTTCGCCGTGAAAGGGCGACGTCCTGGACCGCTAGACGATGGGCGCGGCCTGGCGTGCTTTGGAGCGGACGCCAGCGGCGCGAGATATAATCGGGGATTTCCCGGCTGGCAAGCGCGGCGCGCGGGGCGCCGGGCGCAAAAGGCGGAACCCCAGCCCGAAACGTCCGCCAGCCCAAGACCTGGCTTCGCCAAAAGACCCGGATTCGCCAAAGCCTTGCGTTCGCCAAAGCCTTGGAGTCGTCCAGGACTTCCGTTCATCCAGGACTTCCGTTCATCCAGGACTTCCGTTCGTCCAGGACTTGCGTCGTCTAAGGCGCCCGCCCGCCCGCCGGGGCGAGATCGACGAGGCGCAGCTTGACGCGCTCGCGCCCGCCCCAGCGGTCGAGCGTCAGGCAGCCGGCGAGATGGGCCGGGCGCCCTTCTTCGCGCGTCATGGCCGCGCCGAGCGGCTGTCCGGCCGCGCGAAACGCGATCCCGTCGAGCCGCGAGCCGTCGCCCGCCTCGGCGCAGAAGCGCAGATGCCCGGCGCCGACCTCGGCGACGCGGGTCAGGCGATGCGCCGGAAAGGCGAAGACGGGCTCGGGATTGCCCGCGCCGAACGGACCGGCCCGCTCGAGCGACTTCAACATTTCGACGCTCGCTCCGGACGCCGTCGTCGCCGCGTCGATGAGCAGCGCGCGCGCGGCGCGGCGCGCCGACACCTGCTGCGCCAGATCGTTTTCGAGAAAGGCCCGGAAGTCGTCGATCCGGTCGGCGGCGAGGGTGACGCCCGCCGCCATCGCATGGCCGCCGCCCTTGACGATCAGGCCGGCCTCCGCCGCGGCCCGCACCGCCGCGCCAAGATCGACGCCGGGGATCGAGCGCCCCGACCCCGTGCCCGTCGCGCCCGCGAGCGCGACGGCGAAGGCCGGAAGGCCGAGCCGCTCCTTGAGCCTTGACGCGATCAGGCCGACGACGCCGGGGTGCCAGTCCCGCCCGGCGACGACCACGACCCCCTGCGCGTTCTCCTGCGCGAGGGCGAGCGCCTCGGCCTCTTCAAGCGTCGCGCTTTCGATCGCCTGACGCTCGCGGTTCAGCCGGTCGAGCTCCTGCGCGAGCCGCGCCGCCTCGACCGGATCGGCGAGGCTCAAAAGACGCGCCCCGAGCGCGGCGTCGCCGATGCGCCCGCCGGCGTTGACGCGCGGGCCGATCAGAAAGCCAAGATGATAGGGGGACGGCGGCCCGTCGAGCTTTGCCGCGTCGAACAGGGCGTTGAGGCCGGGGCGCAGCCGCGCGCGCATCAGGGCGAGGCCCTTGACCGTCAGGGCGCGGTTGAGGCCGACGAGCGGGGCGACGTCGGCGATCGTGGCGAGCGCCACGAGATCGAGCCCGGCGAGGAGGTCTGGCTCCGGGCGGGCCGAAAAGAAGCCGCGCCGCCGCAGCGTGCGCTGGAGCGCGACGAGGGCCAGAAAGACGACGCCGGCGGCGCAGAGCGCGCCGAGGCCTGAAAGGTCGTCCTGCCGGTTGGGATTGACGACGATCGCCGGCGGCAGGTCCGCGCCGGTCTGGTGGTGGTCGAGGACGATCGGGTCGAGCCCGAGCCGCGCCGCCTCCCCGAGCGCCTCATGGCTCGTCGTGCCGCAGTCGACGGCGACGAAGAGCCGGCATCCGGCTTCGGCGAGCGCCCTGATCGCCGCGACATTGGGGCCATAGCCCTCGAAGATCCGGTCGGGAATATGCACGACGGCCTCGCCGCCGCAGGCCCTGACATAGTCGAAAAGCAGGGCCGACGACGCCGCGCCGTCGACGTCGTAATCGCCGAAGACGGCGATTTTCTCGCCGCGCCCGATCGCGTCGGCGAGCCGCGCGGCGGCGGCCTCCATGTCGGTCAGCCGGCCCGGATCGGGCATGAGGCGGCGCAGCGTGGGGTCGAGATAGTCGTCGCAGTCCTGCGGCCCGAGGCCGCGTCCGGCGAGCACGCGCGACAGCGCGTCGCCATGGCCGCGCGTCTGGGCGATCGCCAGCGCGCGCGCCTGCCCCGCCGCGTCGAGCCGGTCGCGCCAGGGGGTTCCGAGCGCGGAGCGCTCGACGCCGAGAAAGGCGCGGGGCGCCGGGGCTGGCTGCGTCATGAAAGGGCCGGGCGGCGAGAGGGAGGGCGGCGCGGGAGCGGGCGGCGGCTAGAGATTGCCCATGGGCCTGTAGTCGAGCAGCTTCTCGATGCGGTCGAGCAGGCCGTCGCGCACGCCGCGATAGGCGTCGAGGCGGCGCTCGCGCGAGCCTTCGACCGCGGACGGGTCGATCGTCGGCCAGTAGAGCACTTCGATCGCAAGGGTGCGCGTGAGCTCCAGCGCCTTGTGATGGGCTTCGGGCGAGAGGGTGACGATGAGGTCGAAGGCGAGATCCTCGAGGTCCTCGAACGTATGGGGCTTGTGCTTCGAGATGTCGGCGCCGAGCTCCTCGAGCGCGGCGATGGCGAAGCCGTCAGGCTCGCCCTGCTTGAGCCCGGCGGAGGCGAAATAGATCTCCTTGCCGAAATAATGTTTCCCCAGCCCTTCCGCCATGGGGGAGCGCACCGAGTTCTGCGTGCAGGCGAAGAGGATCGATTGCGGGCGGTCCTTGACCCATGCCTTCATCCCGTCGGCGCCGTGACGCCCCCTCTCGCCGGTTGCGCGCGCATCGACGCCTAGCCTTTCCAGTGGAGGGCGGCGACCAGCGTGAAGATGCGCCGGGCGGTGTCGATGTCGCAGTCGATCTTGCCCTTGAGCCGCTCGATCAGCATCTGCGCGCCTTCGTTATGCAGGGCGCGCCGCCCCATGTCGATGGCTTCGATCTGCCCCGGCATGGCGGTGCGGATCGCGGCGTAATAGCTTTCGCAGACGAAGAAATAATCCTTGAGCAGGCCGCGCAGCGGCGTCAGCGACAGGATATGGGTGATGAGCGGGGCGCTGCGCTCGTCGAGGATCTCGAGCACGAGCTTGGCGTCCTGCAGCGCGATCTTGAGCCCATAGGGGCCGGCGTCGTGCCCCGGCACGCCAAAAGTGTTTTCCTCGATGAGGTCATAGATCGCGATCTGCCGCTCGTGCTCCTTGTCGGGCGTGGAGCGGCCGATCGAGGCTTCGTCGAGCGTGACGGAGACGAGCCGATTGCGGGCGACGGGATCCGTTCCGCTCATGGCGTTCCTTTTTCGAGGCGAAGCGCGACCGAGCGCGCGTGGGCGTCAAGGCCTTCCGCGCGGCCGAGCGCGATCGCCGCGGGTCCGAGCGCCGCGACGCTTTCCGGCGCGCATTTCAGGATGGACGTCTTCTTCATGAAATCCAGCACGTTGAGGCCCGACGAGAACCGCGCCGAGCGCGCCGTCGGCAGCACGTGGTTCGAGCCGCCGACATAGTCGCCGATCGCCTCCGGCGTGTAGCCGCCGAGGAAGATCGCCCCGGCGTTGCGAATCCGCGCGGCGAGGGCGTCTTCGTCCCGCGCCGCGATCTCAAGATGCTCGGCCGCGAGCCGGTCGGCAAGAGGAATGGCGTCGGCGAGGCTCTTCACGAGGATCACGGCGCCGAAGTCGCGCCAGCTCGCGGCGGCGATGTCGCGGCGCGACAGCGTTTCGAGCTGGGTCTCGACCGCCGCGACGACGGCGTCGGCGAAACCTGCGTCGTCGGTGACGAGAATCGACTGCGCCGCCGCGTCATGCTCGGCCTGGGCGAGGAGATCGGCCGCGACCCAGGCCGGATTGGCGCTGGAGTCGGCGAGAATCAGCACTTCCGACGGGCCGGCGATCATGTCGATGCCGACCGCGCCGAACACGCGGCGCTTGGCGGCGGCGACATAGGCGTTGCCAGGCCCGACGATCTTGGCCACCGGCCGGATCGTCTTCGTGCCATAGGCGAGAGCCGCGATCGCCTGCGCGCCGCCGACGCGGTAAACCTCGTCGACGCCCGCGAGCGCGGCCGCCGCGAGAACCAGCGGATTGAGCTTTCCGTCGGGCGCCGGCGCGACCATCACGACGCGCTCGACGCCCGCGACCTTGGCCGGGGCGGCGTTCATCAGCACGGAGGATGGATAGCTCGCCGTGCCGCCCGGCACATAGAGGCCGACCGACTGGATCGGCGTCCAGCGCCAGCCGAGCCTGACGCCGAGCGCGTCGACGAACAGCTCGTCCTGCGGAAACTGGCGTTCATGGAAGCGCACGATCCGCTCATGGGCGAACCTCAAAGCGTCGAGCGCGCCGGGGTCGCAGGCGGCGGCGGCGGCGGCGATCTCCTCCTGAGAGACGCGCAGGCCGAGCGCGTCGAGGTCGACGCGGTCGAACCGCTTCGAGGCGCGAACGAGCGCCGCGTCGCCGTCGGCGACGACTTCGGCGATGATCGCGCGGACCGCCTGGTCGACGTCCTCGGCGGTTTCCCTCTTCGCGCCGAGCAGCGCCTCGAAGGCGGCGCTGAACCCGGCGTCCGTCGCATCCAGCCGCAGGGGCATGGCCGTCTCCACCATCGGGCGAGGCGCAAGCCTCTCCGGCCAGGCCCCAGAATCGAACCCTGTAACGGTCCGCGCCCCGGGTGGCAATCTTTCAGGCGGCCGGCGGCGGAACGAAGGCCGAACCGCCGGGCGCCTTCCGCTTCGCGGCGGCGTCGAGCTCCTTCTTCAGCACGTCGACGCGCGTCTCGAGCCGGGCGATCTGCCCGCGCAGGTCGCCGATATGGCGCTCATAGCTTTCGATCAGGGTGCGGATGCGGGCGTCGACGAGCGCGGCCATCGGCGGCTGGCGGTTCACGAGGGCGACGAGGACCGTCCCGACGACGCCGAGCGCGGCGCCAAGGCCGCCGGCGAGCGCCTGCGGCCAGAATTCCGCGGATTCAGAAACGGCCATGCGCGTCGTCCCCGGCGCTGCGAAAAGGAGAAGCTTCAGCTCTCGACATCCTCATGCGCCCTTTCGGCCGAGCCAGGCCGTGACGTTCGAGACGCCGAGCGAGGCCGCATGGACAAGGAAGAAGCTCGACACGATCGCCCATTCAAACGTGTCATAGGGCCGCGGCAGGCGCGGGACGCCGAGCGGCCCGGGCGCGCCGAACAGGAATCGCGACGCCAGGATGGTGTCGAGGAAAACGAGCCCGAAATGGACCGCCGGCGGCACGCCGGCGACGAGCATGATCAGCCGGTTCAGCGGCTCGCCGCGGCTCTCCGCCTTCAGCGCGTTGACGGCGGCGTCATTGGCGAAGGCCGCCTGCATGATTTTCGCGTCCGCCTCGGCCGCGGCCGAAAACCCTTCGACGTTCGCGGCGAGCTTCGCCCGCTCGAAATCCGTCCAGGCTTTCACGAAAGGACGGATGAGGCCGCCAAACAGCGCGTTCAGCGCCGGAAGCAGGAGCGCGATCATTCGTCCTCCTTCCTCGGCTCGATCCGGGCGGCGTCGACGAGCCCGAGAATATGGGTGACCGTCATCGCCAGCATGATCGCGCTCGAGATCTTCAGCGCCGTGTCGGCCGAAAAGAAGGCGCTGAAATCGACGAGCCGGAGCTGTTCGAGCGCCCCGGGCAGAGCGGCGGTCAGCACGCCCGCGGCGCCGAACAGGCAGGTCTTGAGGCCAAGAAGCCGCAGACGCAGCCGCGCCCAGCCGGAGGAAGCGGCCGACGCCGCCTCGGCGACGCCCGCCGTCGCCCGGAATTCGCGCAGCTTCGGGCGAATGACAAACATATAGACGGCGACGCCCGCCGCCAGAACGAGAGCGAACCAGGTCATGGACAAACCCCTGTGCGGAAAGGTTCAGGCGGCGGCCGCGCCCGCGCCGGCCCGCGTCGCCTCCTCGAGCGCGGCGGCGCGCTGGCGCTGGCGACAGGCGCGATAGGCGGCGAGCAGGGCCAGCGTCAGCAGCGCCGCCGCCGCGAGACCCGCCCCTGCGCCGCCGAAGCCGTGATGCGCGGAGAGCCCGCCGGCAGAGGCGGCGAGCGCGCCGCCCTTCGCCTGCGCGGCCGCGGCGCGGCCCCGCGCCGCGGCGGCCTTCGCCGCCGCGGCGACCGGCGCGCCGGCCATCCTGAGGCTCGCCGCCTCGATCCGGGCGACGCGCGCCCCCCAGCCGCGCCCGAAGGCGCGCCAGGTCGAAAGGCCGTGCAGGAAACCGAGCCGCCGCTCGGCGACGCGCGAGATCGCCTGCGCCGGCGAGAGGCCCGCCGCCTGCGCGAGCGCCTTTTTCGCCCGCGCGGGGCCGGAGTTGACCGCGAAATCGAACACCGAGAGATCGACGCCGGCGGGCAGCGACTCCGCGCCGACGGCGTTCCAGTAGCCAAGACGATAGATCGCGCTCACCTCGCCTTCGGCGATGTCGCGCACGTCGCGCGGCGCGGCGCCGGCGCGGCGCCGGAGCTCGTCATAGGTCTTCTGCGTGATCCCGCGCATGGTGCGTCCGCCGGGATCGCGCGGATCGTTTGAAAAGCCGCCTTCTTCTTTCAGCGTGTACGGCAGACAGGCGGAAAAGCGTCCAACGGCCATGGGCCGGCCTCCCCAAAAGGAAAAGGCCCGCGCGAGGCGGGCCGTCATGACGCGCGTCGCGCGGAAGGGCGGGTCAGGCCTTGCCGGCGATCGCGGCGAGCGCGCCGGCGGCGAGCCTCAGGCCGATATGCTGATGGCCCTTTGTGTTGGGATGCGGTCCGGCCTGATCGTAGAGAACGTCCCGGTTGCCGTTGTTGGCGAGCGCCGTCGAATTGCCGGAGCCTGCGACCCACGGCGCTTCGCTGGTCGTGATCGGGACGTAGAACAGGTTCGGATCGCTCTGAGCGAACGCCTGAACGTCGGCCTTCTGCGCCGTCTCATAGGGCACGGCATAAGTGTCCAGGGCCGAATTGTAGCTCGCCAGAACGCCGATCTGGAAGATCGGCACGGTCGGCCGCCACGCCCTGATCTGGCTATAGACGCTGAGAAAGCCCGGCCGCGCGACATTGGCCCAGCTCAGCGCGCCTGTGGCCGCCTGCTGGTAGCTGTTGACATTGTGGGTCAGGAACACAACGTCGGGCTGGCAGTTCTGGGTGATGTCGAAAACATGGGCTTCAGCCGCGTAGCTCGTGTTGGCGACGCCGACGCCATAGCCGGTCGAGCCGACGCCGATCTGCCAGTTGTCCGGAATGCCGAGCGCGTCGCCGCAGACATGGGCGAAGCAGTCCCCGACGTAGGTCGCCGCCGTCCCCGTGGTGATCGAATCTCCATAATAGGCCGCGCGGATCGGATCGGCCCAGCTCTTCTTCTCAAACGAGTCGACCGGCTTCAGCCAAACGCCGTAGAAAGAGGACGCCGCCCACATTTCGATGGCGACGTCGCGCATGGCGCGGCCGCCGACGCTCGAAAAATCAAGCGTGGCGAAGGCCGGCGTCGAAGCGCCCATCGTCGACGACGCCAGGCTCACATACTGGCCGTTGACGAGCAGCCGGAACGGCGTGTTTCCCACCGCCGCGATGACGACGATCGGCGCGTCGGTGCGGAAATGGACGCGCCAGGCCATCGCGTTGAGCGGCGGATTGTTGGCCGCAGACCCGTTGCCGGTCGAATATTGCGTCACGCTCGGCACACGGACATAGGACGACGCGTAGACGATCGGCCAGCCGCCCGTGTAGGCGAATTTGGAGCTGACGACGCCCGACGACGCAGCCGGAATCGCCTGGCTATAGCCCGCAGCCACGACCGCCGCCGTATTGGCGTAGCCGGGCGCGAGATTGATCGTCGGCGCCTGCGCGGCCGGCAGAAGCGCCGGCAGCCCGGTGGTCGGGTCGATGAGATGCGGGTTGCCCCGCCGCGCGTCCGCCGCCATGCGGCGAAGCTTCGCGTAAATGGTTTCGCCGGCTTTCGCCGCCGGGACGAAATCGCCCATGTTCAGCCCTCCCAGATCGTGAAGAGCTGGAACGCGGCCTGCCCGATCACGCTCGCCGCGTTGCTCGGCACGCGCGCGCCGGCCCATTCATAGCCGCCCCCGCCGGGTGCGAAGCTCGCCGTCCCGGCGACGCCGAGCGAGGCCGTCCCGGTGAGGGAAAGGCCGAGCGCCTGCGCCGCGCTCTCGTTGCGCACGGCGAGATATTGGCGCGAAGCGTTGGCCGCCGCGGCCTGGGTCGCGAGCGCCGCGAAGACGAGCGACACGGTCGCCCCGGTCCCCGCGCCCGAAGTCGACGCCGGCGCCACGGGATTTGCCGGCGCGGCCGAATAGTCGCCGCCGTTCTGCACCGAAAGCGCCGTGATCGCGCCCGCCGAAACGGCGGTCACGACGAGCGTGGCGGGCGTCGTCACATTGGCGCCGCCCGGAAGGGTGACCACGTCGTTGACGGCGTAGCCAGTTCCGCCCGCAGAAACCGACGCGCTCGAAACGGTCCCATGGACCGCCCCCGATTTGCTGACGACGACGAACGCCGCGTCCGCCGTCTGGATCGCGGCGAGGATCGCCGCGAGCGCCGTCAATTCCTGCGCCTGGTTGGCGGCGGAGGCTGCGCCGGCCGGCAGCGGCAGCGCGCTCGCGCTGACGGGGACCGCGGCGTGGTCGGTGGCGAGCGCCACGGCGACGCTGTTCGCGGTCGGCTGCGGGGCGTTGGGCAGCGTGTTGATCGTCGCGCCGGCGCCAGGCGTGACGGAAAGAGTCGGCAAGGCCATTCATGTCCTCCTTGAAAGTTCAGGCGGCGAGCGCCGCGACGAGCCCGCTGTTTGCGGGGTCGCTGAAGTCCATCGCGCCGCCGGCGCTTCCGCCGCCGCCGACCACGAAGACGCCGGCGGTTTCGTCGATCTCCACGCTGAAGCCGTGCGCGCCCGGCGAAAGCGCGCCGGTCGCGATCGACCAGGCGCCGCCGGCGTCGGTCGTCGCGACGCCCGCGGGCGTCCCCGCGCCGTCGAGGTAAAGCCGCACGCCGAGCCCCGCCGCGCCGCCCGGCGCGAAGACGACGCCGCTCACCACGCCCGACGCGTAGACGGCCGTGCTGGCGGGGGCCGGCGGCGCGGCGAGTATGGCCCAGCCGTTCGCCTCGAGCACGGGCGCGTCGAAATCGGGAATGTGAAGGGCGTCGCCAGGCGCGCCCTCATAGACGCGTCCATGAATCGCGAGAAAGGCCCGCCCCGCCTCGCCGGGAGGCGACATCAGGACCGTTTTCATACGCAATCTCCTGTATGTTTCATGACGTCGGTCATGACATGTCGGCCGTCGCCCTGCGCGTCTAGTTCAGAGCCTCGACGACGAGCTGGCTCAGCCGCGCCTCGACGCCCGGCGCCGCCGCGCCCCAGAGCGTCGCGACCCGGAGCGTCAGACCGCCGTTCGTCGCCGCCGACACGGGCATGGCGAGCGCGTTCTGGGAGGCCTGCGCGCCAAGGCCCGCCGAGGCCGCGACGACCGCGCATTCGAGGCCGCTCGCCGCGCCCGGCGGATCGAGCGCCTGCAGCGTCCAGGTCACGCACATCTGCTGGTTGGCGAGAGAGGCGGCCGGCGCCGCCGGCGCATGGGCGGCGAGCGTCGCCGCGCCGAGCTTCAGCTTGGTGACGAGCGTCGGCGGCGCGGCTCCGGTCGCGAGCCGCAACGCCGCGGTGACCCGCAACGCCTGTCCGGCGCTCAGGAAACCGGCCGGCAGCGACAGCGACAGCGTGTGGTCATGATCGGCGCCGGCGCCGGACGACGCGGAATTGACGTCGCCCCCGGCAAGGACGCAGAGGGTCCGCTGCACGAGGCCGTCGACCCAGGACGCGCCGTCGGCCGACGTCTTCAAATGGAACCTGTCGTCGCCGCAAAGCCCCGCCTCGGCCCGGCCCGAATAGCCCGTCTGGTAGAGAAGCGAGGCGGTGTCGGCGGCGCCCGCCTTGTTGACCTTGAGCTGCACGCCCGCGCCCGTGTGGTCGAACAGCGCCGCCGCCGATTTGACGGCCACTCTGTTGACGGCGTCATATGTCGTCATGACGCCGAGGCCCGCGACCGACTGCAGCGAGGGCGCGTCGGAGGCGAGCGCCACAGCGTGGCCGCCGGGCGTCACGCCGTCGTGGACCTGCAGGCGCCAGGCGGTGGAGTCGACGAGCAGTTCGCCCGCCGCCCCGACATAGGTCGAAAGAAATTGCGCCGTGTCGCGGCGCTGCTTGACTTGAACGCTCATGTGGAGACGCCTCCGAGGTCGATCGTCGTGACATAGGGGTCGGACGCCGCCCCGAAATCCTCGGCCTCGTTCGCGGCCACGCTCGCGAGGCCGTAGTCGAGACCGGATCCGATCGCGAGCGCGCGGGCGATCGGGCCGAAGGCGCCGCCGCCGCGCGGCGTGTAGCTGTAGGCGACGCAGTCCGCGAGGTCCTGGGCCTGTTCGCCGAAGATGTTGAAGCTCTGGAATTTCAGATAGAGCGGCCGGCCGACGTAGGACGCGGGCAGGTCGTATCTGAACGTCGCGTCGTCAAGCCGCGCGAAGCGCTCCCCGGCGGCATGGGCCCCGGCCGCCGAACCGTGGAGCCCGCGCCGCAGGGGCGCGAGCGCATAGGCGTCGGGGCCGGTCAGCGTCGCGCCGGCGTAGGCGACAAGCTCGTCGCCGGCGAGGCACAGCGTGAGGCCCGCCTCGGCCTCCGCCTCGCTCGCCGAGACGAGCGCGCCCCGGCTCATCGCCATGTCGACGGCAAGCGCGGACGCGTCCGGGGCGGCCGCGAGCGGCGCCGCCAGCACGCCCTGCCGCGCCGGCCCGTCGACCTGTCCGATCTCGCCATAGCTGACGTCGTCGAGCGAGGCGTGGACGATCGCGCCGCCCCAGTTCGGGTCGGCCGCACCGCCGCTCCCGCCCGACACGATCGCCCAGATCTGCGGCGCGCCGGCCGTCAAAGCCGGCGGCGGCTCGAAGACGATCGGCGGATTGACCGGAGACGGCGCCACGTTGCGGTTGACGGAGCGGCCGGCGCCCGCCTGCGTCGGATAGGCCGCGGCGACGCCCGAGCCGCCTGAAATCTCCTCGGCCGTGACGCTGAGGAGCCCGTCCTCGTCCTCCTCGATCGCGACGACGCGCACAAGCGTGCGGTCGAGGCCGAGCAGCGGGTCGGTCAGCTCGACGAGGTCCATCGGTTCGAGCAGGCAATATTCGAACGACAGCCTGAAGGCGTAGCTGTTGCGCGCATAGAGCCCGCGCTGCAACAGGAGCTGCGCGGAACGCTGCGCGACCTCGCGGTCGCAGATCTCATGCGCCGTGACCGGGCTCGCCTTGCGCAGGCCGAAGGCTTCGATCTGGCTCTGGTCGAAAACCTCGACCGGCGTCGCGTCATAATTGTTGGAGCGGTCGAGGATCTCGATCGACAGCCAGTTCTTGAGGTCGCTCGGATCGACGCGCGAGGCCTCGACGGGATCGCGGTCGGCGTGGGCCACGAAATCATCGTCGTCGAGGCTGTAGACGGGCGTAAGGTCCGGCATGAAGGACACGCCGCCGGGCCCATTGAGCCAGCCATAGACGGGCGCGTCGGCGTAGGGCGTGATCTTCAGCCGGCCGCCCGACCACACCGCGGCGGCGTTGGTGAGCTGCAGCCAGCGCGTCAGAATCGCCGCCGCGCTTTCCTGGTTCGACAACACCGGCGAGAGCGCGAGCCCGGCGGCCTTGCAATAGGCCTGGTAGGACGCGCCGCCGGACGGCCCGAACATCGACGCGGCGTCGAGGCTTTCGGCCGGAAAGCCGACGCCATATTGCGGATTGGTCAGAAAATCCTGCGCCACAAGCGCCGGATCGCAGTCAAAGGGCGTCACCCCCGAATGAAAATCGAGCCGCCCATAGACCTCGAACGAGAGCGCCGGCAGGCTCGCGCCCGAGCCGAGGTCGAACGCCGGCGCCGCCGCATAGGCGAGGCCGCCATAGGGCAAAGACTCGTCCGGATAGGCCGCCGCGACATAGCCCCACGGCGCCTGCGGGCTCGACCCATACATGAGGCCGAGGCCGAGCCAGCCGAGATCGGTCTGGCCCTGTCCCTGCCACACGCGCTCGACCGCATGGATCGGCCCTTCGCACAGGCCAAGGATGAAGGCCGCGCGATATTCATAGCCGCTGAGGCTTTTGCCGCCGCCCTTGCCGGCTTTTTTCGTATATTGCGGAATCGACTGGAAGCCGCCGGTCCATACGATGTTGGGCGCAAGCCTGTTGACGCCCCACATCACCTGGATCGGCACCGAGCTCGACGAGGTCTGCACCTGCAGGCCGGTGTAATTCGGAATCGCGGCCGCCGCGGCCGTCTTCGATCGAAGCAGGCTCAAGACGTCTCCTCCGGCCACAGACTGTAGAATTTCGCGCGCCGTCGCGGGCGCGCGAGCTCGGCGTTCGCAGCGACAGGCTCCTCGAACACGATCGAGGCCGGCTGGAACGCGTGAACGATCGTCAGCGGGTCCGCCGCCGTCACGATGCCGCCGTGGCTGTAGCATCGCCCGTAGCGGAACACCGCGACGTCGCCCGGCCGCGGACGCTCCACCTCGACGCAGCGCGCCGCGACGAAGGACAGATAGCGCTCCTCGCCGCGATGCAGATGCCAGTCCTCGGGATAGGGGCGCGGATCGAACGGCGCCAGAAGCCCGAGGTCGACGAAGACGCGCACGAGCAGCATGCCGCAGTCGACGCCGGCGCCGCGCACGTCGGCGCAGCTGTGATAAGGCGTGCCGATCCAGCGGCGCGCCTCGGCGACGACGCGCGCCCGGTCGAAATCCGCGCGGCCCATGTTCAAAGCGCCGTCGTCGGCGCGGGCACATACGGAAAGCCGCGAAACCGCGCGAGATTGCCGAATTTCGCCTGGCACGTCTCGCGCGTGTGGTCGCAGCCCTGATAGACCGTGAACAGATCGCCCTCGGCCGGGGCGCGCTCAAGCGGCGCCGAGAGCGTCAGGGCGCCGCCTCCCGCGGCCTTCACATTCGCGCGCGCGCCCGTGTTGACGCCCGACGCGAAGGCGATCACCCCCTGGGCGAAACGCGCGTCGGCGCCGCTCCACATGACGACGAGGCTCGTCGAGCCGGCGCCCGCCGCGCCCTCGGCGCCGAAGGCGTTCCTGACGAGGCCGCACCCCGAGTCGTAAAGCACATGCTGGCAACTCGGCGCGTAGAGATTGCGCGGCATGTCGGCGTCGAGCAGGATCATGTCCGAATTCACCGTGATCTGCGCGCGCGTGCGCCCCACTCCGTCGATCGAACCGACGCGCCCTTTGAACAAAACCACCGAGCCGACCGGCGGCTCGTCCCATGACGCCAGAAAGGCCCGCTCCCGCGTCACCCGCGCGCCGTCGAGCAGGCCGTTGCGGACGGCGTGCAGAAAGGGAACGCCGCCGATCGTGTCGGTCGGCCTCGCCGCGATCGTGATCTGCTGCTGGTCGACGTCGAGGCCCGTTTCGCAGCGGAACCGCAATCCGTCGACGAGAACCGAATCGGCGGAAAACAACACGCCGTTCAATCGGACCGGCCGCTCCGCGCTGGTGTAGGCGAGCGTCAGGCCGCTGCGCAGCGCGAAGGAGAAGCAGTCGGCGACAAGCGCCTTCGCGTCGCGCTGCGCGCGCAACGCCGCGAGATGGGCGACGAGCGCGGGAGACGCCGGCCTCATGGCTTCACCGACTGGAACTTGACGGACTGCGCGCGCCACAGCCCGGCCATGAAATTCTCAAACTCCGCCTGGTCGTCGCTGAAGCGGCATTCATAGGCGAAGGCGAAATCGGCGCAGACGGCGACGCCAGCCGCGGGCGGCGTCGTGAAGACGAGGCGGTTCGGCGCCTCGAGCGTCCAGCCGGCGGGCTGCGCCGCTCCGTCGAGATAGACGGCGGACACGCTCGTCGCCCAGTTCACGGGCTCGGCGTAGCCGCCGATGGCGCGCGTCAGGACGAAGCTTGTGGTCTCCCCGTCCCCGGCGCCGACCGGTTCGGCGACGGCGTCATGATCGCCCGGGTCGACATAGAGAAAGGTGCCGTGGCGGCCCTGACACTGCAGATAAAGCCCGAGCAGGCTCTGCAGCGATCCGGCGCCAACGCCCGGCGCCGAGCCGTCCGAGCACAAGGCGTCGAAGGTCGCCTCGAACTCATAGACCGGCGCGGCATAGAGCGCGAGACGCGCCTCCCGCCCCGAGACATGCGTCGCGACGCGCGTCGAGAAGGTCGGGCGCTTGTAGACCGACCAGCCCTGTCCGGGCAGCGACGGAAACATGAGCGCCGTCATGGCTTGACCGAAACGAGCGTGAGCGGTTCGGCCTTCCAGAGCCTCGTCATGAATTCCTCCAGATCCAGCCTGTCGTCGGCGAAGCGGCACAACAGCTCGCTCCCCACGCCAAGCGCCTCGGGGACGGGAAAAAGAAAGACGCCGGCGCGGGCGCGCATGGCGTCGAAGAAGCCGGCGAGCGCGGCGAGCCCGCGCTCGCCGTCTCCCGCGAGCCGATCGTAGACGAGTTCGATTTCAAGGCGCGGCGCGGAAAAGCGCGCGAGGCTGCTCGCGCGGCCCGAAACATGCTCCGCAAGCGCGGTCTCGAATCCCGGCCTGTAGCGAACCGACCAGGCCGTCGCGTCGAGCTCAGGAAAGCGCGGCGCGGGCTCGGCCGGCGCAGGCGGATCGGGCTGCGCCGGCGCGATGAACGGCCCCTTGCCGCCAATCCAGTTGCCGGCCGACCAATTGCCAGCGTCTCCCCACACGTCGCCGCGCGACGGAAACGTGGGAAAGGGGCGCGCGTCCCAGCACCACGCCGACATGAAAGCCGGTTCGATCAGACGCACGCCCTGACCCGAGGTTTCATTATGTGCGTCCGTCATCCAGTATTCATGCACGGCCTGGAGCGCGAGCAGCGCCAGCCCGGCGTCTTCGACAGGCGCGTATCCGCCGCCCTCGACCGGTCTCCAGCGCGACCAGTAAGGCGTCGCGCTTTCGCTCGATTTCGCGTCGAAGAAGACGTTCGGCTGATTGGTCGCGCGATCGCAGGTCGGAAACCCATATTCCGTGAACGTCACGGATTTCGACTTCGGCGCCCATGCCGTCGCCGCGCCCTGCGGGGTCCAGCCGCGCCCGTCGCCGGCGTCATAGACGGCGCGATGCGCGTTCTTCCACCACCAGCGCGCCTGCTTCTGCGCGAGAATTTCCTGACCGGCGTAATAGGGCTTTCGCGCCTGCGCCAGGCGATCGCCCTGCGGGCGCGAGACGACGAGCCCCGTGCCGCCCGGGTCCGCGCCGCGTGTCGCCGCGCCATCTTCATAATACCAGTGGAAACGTTCTCCGCCCTCGATGTTCGCCTTGAAATAATCCTTGGAACGCAGCGTCGGCTCGCCCGGAAGGCCAAGGCCCGCCGGAAGGGCCGGCGGCCACGCCGAAGGCGCCGGAGCCGACCAGTCGAGCGCGTCCTGCCCGCCGCTCGCCTCCGTCGTCCAGTCGCTGAGCGGCAGATAATTGTCGAAGCACACGAGATCGACGTTGGCGTCGCCCCACAGCGCGTCGAGATGCGGCCAGAATCCGGCGTCGTCCGCGTGCCCGGCGCCGGTCCAGCTCGACCAGTCGGCGGCGTAGGAGACGAGATTCCTGAGCGCGCCCGTATCCCGCGCGAGCCCGGCGCCGTCGAAGATCGACCGCACGTCGGCCGCGAGCGTCCTGAGGCCCGCGACGAACGGATAATCCCACGTCGCCGCGCCGGAGACGTCCGTCGTTCCGGCTCTCGTCCATGCCGGGCCGCGGATCGCCTCGAGCCCGCGCAGCTCCGAGCCGAGAAGAAACAGGTCGACGCCGCCAGCGACCACGCACAGATGCGCGTAATGCAGGATCATGCGACGATAGCTGAAGTCGTCTGTCGCGCCCGCATAGTCGACGCGCAGCGCCTGAGCGTCGCGCGAGAAAGCCGAAGGCGCAGCCCCGCCGAAAAACCGCGCGACCGCGTCAGCCGCCGCCTGAGACTTGTCGGCGCCCGAAAATCCGATGCGTCCGCGCCAGGGAAAGCCCGGCGCGTCCATCAGCAGGAACGGATAGAACACCACCCTGAAGCCGCGCGCCTTGAGCGCCGTCAGGCAGCGCGCGATCGACGCGTCGGACGGCGTGCCGCCATAGACATAGGCGCCGCCCGACGAGCTGATCGGGACGACGTCAGGCGAAAGCTGCGTCAGGCCTGAGCAGCGCCATTCGTCGGCGGCCCAGCCGGAGCCGTCCCAGCTTTCAAAGGCGCCGCCGACATAGGTCGTCGACGGATAGACGCGGCAGCTCCCGGCGTCGGTCGAATCCGCGAACCAGGCGACGACCAGAGCGATCGTGCCGCAGCCGGGAAAGCGCGCCTGAAGCTGGTCGATCGAGAATTCGAGATCGGTCTTTCGCCCCTGCGGCGCGAAATAGAGATTGAGCGGCGAGAATTCCGCCTCCTCGACTCGCCGGCCACGATGGGCGACGACGTCATAGGTCCATTCTCCCGTGGCGGGAAGAAGGTTCACGCCCTGTATATATGTCATATGTCAGATGTTCCGGCCAAGCTTGCTGAGGCCGAGATGCGAGCCCGTGCGCACGCCGTCGTTGATCGTGCGCAGGATCTGCCGGCCGTGGGTTCTGAAGAACTGCTTCACGCCCGACGCGTCGAGCGCCTGCACGGTGAAATTGGTCGAATGGCTGATCTGCGCCGAGGCGCCCGGGGCCGCGCCCTGCGAAAACGCCGAGCGCACCGCGGCCGCCGGTCCCGCGGGAATGATCATCTCGCCCTGGTGCACCTGCGCCACCATGTCTGAGGGCAGATTCCACGCGCCGACCGCAAATGAGGCGAGCCCCGAAGCGACGCCGAGCACGGTCGCCTGGCCGGCCGCGGCGGGCCCCGCCGCGGCCGGGCCCATCACCGGCGACAGAAAGCCGAAGATGCCGGCGAAGGTCTCGCCGGCCGACGCCATGATGCTTTTCATGACGCCAGACATGACGCTCGCGCTCGACGCCGCGGCCGCGCTTGTCTGCACGCTTGAGCGCATGGCGGCGCCCGCGGTCACGGCGCCGGTCTGCGCGGTCTCGGCGGCGGTCGTCGCCGCCGTGTTCGTCGCAAGCCCCGCGAGCCAGTCGGCCACAAGGCGCACGCGCGCGGCGACGAAGGCCTGCACGATCGACAGGGCGATGCGCTGCGCCGCCTGCGCCAGCGTCTGCTGGCCGGTGACGAGGCCCATCATCGACGAGGTGACGCTCGACCCGATCTGCTGGAACGAGCGGCGATAGTCGAGGAAGATCTGCTGGTTGACCTCGCGTTCGATCTCCTGGCGACGCAGCGCGGACTGGCTCGCGATCTCTTCGAGCTCGCGCTGCGCCCGCGCGAAGCCGAGCGTGCCTTGCGCATAGAGCTCCTGCACGGACCTGAAATGCCGCGTCTCGGCGTCTTCCTTTTCACGCTCGTTGGCGATGAGGGCGGCGAGTTCCTCCTGACGCGACATGCGCCCCGTCTGCGCCTCTTCGCGGATCAGGCTCGCCTGCGCCTTGAGCCCGTTCTGGGCGACGGCGTAGCGCGCCTCCTCGCCCTGCCGCGCGATGGCGATCTGCGTTTCGTTCGCGGCTCTCGCCGAGGCGGCCGCGCCCGCGCTCGCGCCCTGCGCCGCCTGCGACATGACGGCGAAGGAGGCGCTGACCTGCTGCGCGCCAGCGCCAAAGGCGCCGACCGTCGCGGAGAAGGCGTCCGCCGCCTCGCGCAGCCCCCGCTGGAGCTCGGAGGCGTCGGCCGAAAGGCGGATCGTCACGTCGTCGGGCATCGCCGCTCCTCATTGCATGATGATAATCACTCGATTGGCGCGGCGCGACGCCATTTGTCATCCGCCGGGCCCGCCGCCGGCGCGCACATGGCCGTCCGGCCAGCGCGCGATCAGCCCGCCGACGCCCGAAGGATCGTCGCCGTTCACGGCCGCCGGCGGCGGCTTGCGCTCGACGCCATGGACGCATTTGAGAATTTCATGCGTCGGCGGGCAGTCGCGCCAATAGGCGTAAAGCCCCGCGACGTCATGGAGCGTCATCTCGTCGATTTGCGCGGGCGTGTAGCCGCAGCCGGCCATCAGGCGCGCATAGACCGTGGAGAAGTCGAGGCGGGCGTCCGGCGAGCCGGGGCGCCCGCTCAGGATTCCCCCGGCGCGGCGTCTCCCGCGGGCAGAAAACCGCCAAGCCTCAGCACAACCTCCATGGCGGCCGCGGCCTCGGGCGCGGTGGCCTCGATCTCGCCAAGCGTCTCGGCCGCCTGCGGGTCGTCGCGGCGCAGCGCCACGACGAGGATGGCGAGCGCCGCCGCCACATGCCCGCCCGTCTCGCCGCCTGAGGCGCCGAGCAGGATCGGCTCGATCTCCTGCACCTGGCGCAGCGTCAGAGGCCGCACCGTGAACGTCCGTCCGCCAAGGACGATGGATCGCGCCGAAGGCCGCATCACGAGGCCTCCGCGAAGGACCAGGTCATCACATTGCCCGCGGCGTCGGCGAAGCACGAGAAGTCGAATTCAGGCGTCACGAAATCCTCGAGCTTGGTGTGGAAACTGAGTTTGTTCGATGTGCAGTTGTTGAGCTTCAGCGTCACCGCCTGCCCCTGAAAAGTTGTGTAGAACATCGCCTGAAAGGTCGGCGTCACGCCGAGGAGCTGGTTCGAGACGGTGAATTTCTGGCCGGCCCCCGCAAGCTGATAGCTGTAGCTGACGAGCGTCTTCTTGCCGGCGTCGGCGGCGGCGAAGGTCATGACGCCCGCGGCCGAGACCGCATATTGCCCGGCCGACGGATTGGCCGCGACCTTGATCAGCGGCAGGCCGGTCGCGGCATAGATCACGCCCTGGTCGTCGACATAGCTCGCGGCGTTGGCGAGCGTCGCCGTATAGGGCGCGCCCGTCGGGACGACGACCTCTTCGGCAAAGGCGGTCGCCACCTGGCCCGCCGTCGGCGCCACGCCGTAGAACAGACTCGCGAAGGCGAGGCCCGAGATGCGCGCCATCTTGGCCTTGCCGGTGGTCTTGATGGTCCCGCGCGCGATGGCGACGGGCCGCTGATACTGGCCGACGAGCTCCTTGATCGTCGCCGTCTCCTCGATGGTCACTTCCTGCACGAGGCCGAAATTGACCGGCGTGGCGTTGGCGACGTCCGTGCGCGTCCCGATCAGGACGCCCGACCCGAAACTGTACATGCGTGACCTCACGTTTGTCGGCGTAACGCCGCTTTAGGGAAGAATGACGCTGACCGGCGCGATCAACAGCGCGTCGCCGTCGAGGTCGCCCGGGTCCTTCAGCGTCTTGCCGTCGATGCGGCAGGAGTGGACAAGGCCGCCGAGGGTGTTGCGGCCGAGCGCGAGATCGGCGCCGCGCGGCTTCAGCGCCGCCTCAAGCGCGTCCATCGCCTCGTTCAACAGGGCGGCGCCGACGGCCGCCGGATCCTTCGCGTTGAGATAGACGAAGATCCTGACCTCCATCGTCCGCCTCGGCGCGGCGCTCTCGCTCCAGGAGACCGTCTCCTGTCCTCCCTCGAAGATGAAGCAGGCCGGGCGCATCGCGGCCGGCACGTCGCTCCAGAGTTTGAGACGCCGCGCCGGCCCAAGCTTCCATGGGAGGGCGCCGGCAAGCGCGCCTTGCAGCGCGCCGATCGCGGCTTCGCGAACAGCTTCGCTCATCTCGTCAAGCTTTCCGCAGCGCGTCGAGCGCCGCCTGTTTGAGGCCCCGCGCCAATGCCTTCGCGGCCTCGCGCGCTGGCCCGTCCGAAGCGGCGCGCGCCGGGGACGACGAACCGGAGCGGCGCGTTAACTCTGAAAAGCGTCCTCCGCCTGGGGCGAAAGCCTTCGCGCCGCCGGCCACGATGTCCCGCGCCGCGGTCTTGCCGCCGGGCGTCTCGATCGCCGCGCCGGCGACGCTTCGGCCCGACGCCGAAATCTTGCGCGCGAGGCGGGCCTCGAGCGTCTCCCGCGCCGCGTCAGTCCGGGCCCTGAATGCGCCGGGCAGCGCGTCCGCGTCGAACGGGGCGCCGTTCATGATGACGTTCGTCATGGCGTAATCCGTCGATAGGGCTGCAGCGCGCCGCGCACGAAATCCGGCATGTCGGCGACGATAAAGGCGATCGTCTCCTGCCCGCCGAGCGATTTGGAGCTCTGGCCGATCCGGCCGCGATAGGCGTAGCGCTCCGCCGTCCAGTCCATGCAGCAGAGGGCGACATCGGCCGGCACATAGCCGTAGGAGAGCTCGACCGCGGCGCCGGCCTCGGCGGCGGAGAACTGATAGACGCCGCCGTCGACGGCGTATTCGCCGGCGCCGGGATCTTCGGCGACGCGCCGCAGCAGGGCGCCGTCGGCAAGGCGCGCGCCGCCGTCGCAGGCCCATGCGCCATAGGGCGCGGCGGCCGTGACGGAGAACGGCGCCTGCGCCGGCGCGGTCGCCGCCTCGCCCGACACCTCATAGCCCGCCCTGTAGGTCGCCTCGATCCGCGCGCCGCAGGGAAAGCGCCCGGCCTTGAGGGACAGGCGCTGCGGACGGCCGGGCGGCGCCTCGTCGGCGGGCTCGAGCGCAAAGTCGTCAGGAGAAAGCGGCGCGCCGTCGATCGAACAGGCGAGGATTGCGGCCACAGGCCAGCGCGCCAGCGTCAGCGCCGTTTCGCCGCCGCCGAGAAACTGCTCGACATGGGCGGACGGCAGGATCGACGAACGCCCGAGATAGGACAAAATCGCCCGGCTGACGGCGCCGACGAGCCGTCCGAGAAGCGCGTCGTCGGCGTCGCCCGAGACATCGAGCCAGGCCTTGACGTCGTCGAGATGAGCAAGATCATAAGAAATGGCCATGGGCCGACGTCTCCTGCGGGCGACGCGATGGGCTGCGCCCCGCCGCCGCGCGGGCGACGGGGCCGTTTGATCGGCGCGACGCGCCGGGCTCAGGCCGAGCCGATGTTGACGATCATCGCCATCGACGGCGGGAAGAAGTTCTGCAGCACCTGGTCGGAATAGACGCCGAACTCGTATTTGCGGGTGCGCAGCGGCCATTCGATCTGATAATAGTCTTGCCGCGCCCTGATCTGCATGACGTTGCCCACGCCGGCCAGCGGATAGGGCAGCGCCTTGCTCGTCATCAGGATCGAGCCCGCCGGCATGTTGGGATGCACGCGGATGTCGATCACATTGCCGCCCTGCATGGAGAAGCGGTTCAGATAGCTTCGCACCATGACGCCGCCGCCGATGAGATCGTGCGCGGCCTCGAACACGAAGCGCTGCGCCGAATTCGACGCGGCCGACACCACGCATTTCGAGATGCTGAGCGCCTCCTGGGCGTTGACCCACATGGTGTCGGGCGAAAGCCTGTAGTTCTCCCACATCGAGCGCAGCACCCCGTCGATCTCGACGACGCCGCCGGCCGAATCCGCGGTGAGCTTCGAGCCCACGCCGAGCGTCCCGGTCGGCATGGCGTAGACCGTCGCGCCCGAGCCCGGCTTCAGCGCCTGATAGATCAGCCCGTCGAAGGCGAGCGGATTGGCCGAATTGTCGGCGCCTCCGAGCGAGGCCGCGGTCTGCGGCCCGGTCGCGGCGGCGGCGATGACGACCGAATTGATCGAGGTGATCGCGCCGAGTTTTTCGGCGCCGGCCGCGCCCCAGAACCAGGCGTAGCCCATGGCCCCCGAAACCGGCGTGACGCTCGCCTTGACGACGCTCGCCGAACCGGTCGTCGAGATTGCGGCCGCCGCGCTTTTCATCGCGACGCCGCCGCCGAAGCTGTCGGTCGAGCCGTCGGCGTTGACGCGCGAGATCTGGCCCTGAACGCCGCCGGCGACGGAGCCGTTCATGACGCCGTCGAGCGTCAGCGCGGCGCAGATCACGGACCAGCTCTGCGCGGCGAGCGCGCCGCCCGCGGCCTCGGTCGCAAGCGTCGGCGTCGGGGTCGCGCCGATCCCGCTCGAACAGCCGCCGAGGATCATCGCCTCCTCGCCGATCATCAGCGCTTCGAGGCCGGTCTTGGCGGCGATCGCCCGCACGTCGTCGAAGCCCTGGCCCGCGAACTGCTCCTCGAAATCGACGCTGGTCTCGACGCCGATGCTCTTGTAGGTCGCGGTGTAGTCCTGCATCGCCACGGCGAGCGTGCCGCCCCTGTTGGCGGCCGAGACGCCGAAGCGGAGATTAGAGGCGTTGACCGCGGTGATCGCGCGCCAGGCCGCCTGCACGCCGCCCTTGCCCGAGACGCGCGGGATCATGTTGCGCAGCGGCGTCATGACCGGATAGAGGAATTTCGCGCCGAGCTCGAGATCATAGAAAGTCAGCCCCGAGGTCGGGCTGGCGCTCTGCGAGAAGGTGCTTTTTTCGAGGCCCAAGAGCCCCCTGAAGCGAGGATCGCCCAGAGGCCTCGACTGCGCCGACTTGAGACGGTCGAGAACGTCCTGGACCTCGTTGCTGCTGGTCATGATCTGCTCCTGGCGAGAAACCGCGTCGCGCGGACTTTTCGTTCACGCGCGACAATCCTGCCCGTCCGCGCGACGCGGCGGGATGATTTCATGATGATGATGCTTTTAATGGCCGTCCCGGCGCGCCGTCCGGCCGCGGCGGGCTCTAGCCGAAGGGCGCGCGGCCGTTGCGGTGCGCGAGCTTGATGGCGAGCACCGAAAGCTGGGCCGGGTCGCTGAGCAGCTTCTGCACGGGGTCGGCCTCCGGCGCGCCGTCCTCGTGCTTCTCGATCGCGCGAAGCGGGCCGGCGAAGGGCGCGGGCAGGGGCTGCGCCTCGATCCGGCGCACCCGCTCCAGCATGTCGTCGAGCGTCGCCGCGAGCGCGTCGAAGCGCTTTTCGAGCCCGACCGGCCGCGTCGTCGCTTCGCCCGGAGCGGCGCGCGCGAGCTCCTGCGTTCCGCGCGGAGCGCGAAGCGCGCGCGCCGCGTCGCGACACAGCGCGATCAGCTCCGCGCGGGACAAAGGCTCGCCGTCGTCGTCCGCGAGCGCGGCCTCGGCGGCTTCGAGGCGCCCAACGACGTCCTGCGCCGGGTCGGACTTCGCGTCGGCCCTGAAGCGGCGCAGCTCTCGCGTGCCGTCGGTCTTGACGAGCTCGAACCTGGCCTGCGGCAGGCAGGGCAGGTCGACGAGAGAAATCTCGCTCGGCTCCGCCGTATAGCGCGTGAGCCCGTCGTCATCGGTCCAGCGCGCCACATAGGCGCCGCCCTGCGAAAATCCGGTGTAGACGCCCTCGGCCACTTTGGCCCATTCGGCGTCGTCGACCACCTTGGCGCAGATTTCGATCTGGCGCGCGTCGTCGTTGAAATGAATCTCGACGATCTTGCCCGCCGCGACCTTGCCGTGCATGGCGCGCAGATTGCCGAACGACCTGCCGCCGCTCGAGCGCTCGATCTCCTGCGACCATTTCTCGTAAAGCGGCTTGGTCGTGGCGTAATCGCAGATTTCGCCGGAGCGGTCTTCGATCTCCGCCGTGGCGAGGCCGTAGACGAGCCGTCGCGCGGCGTCGACCTTGTTGATGGGAATAAACATGCGCAGCGCGGACATGGGCGCTCCCTGGCTGTTGACGAGATGAGGGCCGGCGCTACCCCGGCAGCGGCGTGTAGCCCGACGCGGTGAGCGCCATCGGCCGGTTGGCGGCCGGGTCTTCGAGAGGCGGGCGCCCAAGCGCGGCGCGCGCCTCGTTGATCGTCAGCACGCCCTTCGACACGAAATTCGACAGGATCGTCTCCTGCGTCAGCGGGTCGGCCTCATGGCTCGTCGTCCAGACGAATTCGAGATCGGGCGCGTCGAATTCCGAAGCGAGCACATCGTCGATCAGCGCCTTGGCCCAGGCGAGGATGGGCCCGAGCCCCTCCTCGATGGCGAGCTCGCGCTGCGTCTCGGCGGTGGCCCGGTTCATGCTCTGGGCAAGCGCCTGCGGCGAGATCGAGAAGGCGAAGCAGACGATGCGCGCGAGCCATTCGTCGAACGGGCTCTTGAGCTCCGGCTCCTTGGTCTGGATGAAGGTTCTGGCGACGCCGCCCGGCACGAATTTGGCCCTGCGCCGGCGTCCCGCCTCGCCGTCGAAATAGGCGTCCCAATATTTCTGATAGGCGCCGATCTGGTCGGGCGTCCAGCTTTCCGGCACGCCGATCAGGCTGTCGGGAATGTTGCCTTCCGTGAAATAGTCGACGAGATAGGCCTGGCGGCGCAAGGCGATGCCGACGGTGGTCGCCACCTGCTCGACCGGGCTCATGCCGTAGACGCGGTTGACGCGCAGGTTTCGCGGCCGGTAGATCAGGTCGCGCGTCGTGTAGTCGACCGCGGGCAGTCCTTTCAGCGTCTGTTGATAGGCGGTCGGATAAACAAGCCGGCCGCCCGCGAAACAGGGCTCCGGCGTGCGTCCATAAGCGTCGATCACCGGCTTGATCGTGGCGCCGTCGATCGGCGTCAGGCCGATCAGCCGGCCGCCGCGGTCGCGCCGCAGATAGAGCGCGGCGGCGTCGGTCACGAACACTTCCTCGAGCACCATGCGCAGCCAGTCGGAGAAGCAGCGAACCCCGTCGGGCCGCGAGAAGAATCGCGTGGCGGCGGCGATCCGGTCCGCGCTCACGAGCGCGTCCGCGCTCTTGTCGCGCGCGGCGATGGTCCAGGTCTGGCGCGCCGCCTGGTCCTTGCGCGTCTCAATCACGAGGCGCAACAGGTCGTAGCCGTCGGCAAGCCCGCGCAAGGCCGCAAAGCTCATCGGCTCGGGCGCGCGCGGCGTGGTCTGGAGATTGAACCCTTGCGGAAAATCCCACTGGCGCCCGGCCGTCTCGGGCGGGGCGCAGGGCGCCATGGGGGCCGACGGCCCGAACCATCCGTCGTCCGCCCCGGCGAAGCTCACCTTGACGTCATATGGGGCGAGCGACCATCTTCGCATCCCCGCGCCGCGTTCGGCCATGGCCCCTCCTCCGTCGGTTCGCGTCGCGCGCGCTCACGCGCCGCGCCCGCCCGCCGCCTCGCGGCGATAGAATTCTATGATGCCCGTTCCTTCGTCGCGGGCGAAAAGATGCGTCAGCGCCCAGATCGCCGCGTCGGCGTGGTCGGGGCTGCCCTCGCCGCCATAGCCCGCGCCGGTGAAGGCGCAGAGCTGGTCCTCGAGCTTGGCGAAGCGTCCGGCGTGGCGCACCTTGCCCTGCGCGTAGCGCACCGAGATCGGCTCGGCGCGCACCGCCTTGCCGCGGCTCGCCGTCACGAGCCGCACCGGCACGTCGGGGTCGGCCGCCTGAATCGTCGCGCGCACCATCTCGCCGCCAAAATTGCCCTCGGCGACGATGCAGTCGGCCTGATGCGCGTGAAAGGCCATGACCGCGCGCCGGCCCCAGGCGGCCGGCGCCTCCCGGCAGGAGAGGTCGGCCAGAACATAGGCGCAGCCGTCGTCGCCGCGCGCGGCGACGACCGCGACCACCACCGCCGTGCGCCGCTCGGCCGGAATCTCGGCGGGCGAGCAGCGCGCGGCGTCGATCGCCGCAAGCGTCCACAGCGCGCCGTCGACGTCATCGACATAGACGCCCTCATAGAAGCGGCGGCGCTGGCGCTCCGGCAGGTTTTCGAGGCTCTCCAGAAACTCGCGCGACAGATTGCCGGCGTTGTCCGGCGGGTTCAGAAAGGCGCGCGCATAGGCGTCGGGGCCGGCGAGCGCGCGGCGCGAAACGGGATCGCGCCTTTCGCCGAACAGCTCATTGGTCCAATGCGTCCTGCCGACCGGATTGAGGTCGACGAACGCCTTCTGGCCGATCCCCGGCGCGTGCTGCGCAAGCCGCGTGAAGGCGATCAGCGCCGACGAATAGGGGATCTGCGAGGCCTCGTTGAGAAACACGGTCGCATATTCGAGGCCCAGAATCTTCTCGACCCGCTCCTTGTCGTCGAGCCCGCCGATGAAGATGCGCGAGCCGTTCTCGAATTCGAAATAGCCGTCCTGCCGCTTTTCGCGCAGGGCGACGCCCGGAAAGCACAGCCGCATCACGCGCGGCAGCGTGTCGAGCGCGATCGAGGCGCGCGCGGCGTTGGCGTGGAAGCGCAGCGCCGCGTGGCGCGTCTCGCCCACGGCGAGCGCGCGCCGCACGATGGCGCGCAGAATGAGGAAGGTCTTGCCGGAGCGGGTTCCTCCGGCGAGGCAGACATATCGATGCGGGCCCTCCAGAAGACGGCGCGCCGCCTCCTGGCCCGGGCTGAAGGTCACCATGCGCGGGTCCGTCTTGATCGATGAAAAACCGCGACGCGGCGAACCGCGCCGTATTCAGCGGCGCGCCGCGGGGACGCAGTTTCGGCCCGGCATGCGCGCATAATGGCCTCACATTCTCTCTCGGGTCAACGGCGCGGCGGCCACGCCGAAACGCCGATCTTACATGATCATCATCATTGATATGGCGGCGTGAGCGGACAGGACGACGCGCGTCCGCGCGCCGCCGCGACGGCGGCCGTGAGACAAGATGTCGAATGTCATGAAGGTTCGGGTCAGGGCGCGCTGTTTGGCGACGCAGTTGTGGCCCGGCATGCGCGCATATTGCGCTTGCATTTCATCGCCGGTCAACAGGCCGGGCCGGGCTCCGGAGGGCGCATCTTACATGATTTTCATCATGTTTATACCGCCCAGACGCGCCGCAAGGCCGCGACGACGTTCGGCGCGGCCTTGCGGGTTCTGGACGACGCCTTGCGGGTTCTGGACGACGATCGGGAAAGGGCGGGCGAAGGCGCCGCGAAAGCGGCGCAATTCGGCCCCGGCATGCGCGCATGTTACGCTTGCAATTCTTCGCCGGTCAATGGGCCGGGCGCGGCTCCCGAACGCGCATCTTACCGCCTCGCCTCGGCTTCGCCGCAGGCGCCGGGCCGGCGGCCCGGCGCCCTTTCGAACGCGACGCTCAGAACACCGCCGCCCCGCGCGCGTTGAGCGCGCGCGCGATGAACTCCAGCGCTTTCGCCCGCTTGCGGTAGAAGGTGTGCGGCGCCCAGCTTTTTTCCCGCATCAGCGCCGTGACGGAGTGCCCGCGCGCGGCGCGCAGCGCCCACAGCGTCGTCACCAGCGCGAGTCCGGCGTCGGCGGCGCGCAAGTCGCGCAGCCATTCGAGCGCCGTGTCCATCCGCGAGATTTCCGCGCCCGTCGGACGAAGCAGCGCGCGGCGCGCCCGCTCCTCGCGTTCGCGGCGCTCGGCCTCGTCAAGCTCGGCCGCGGCGAGCTCGTCGCCCCATTCGCGGGCATGCCGCGGCCAATGGCCGCCCGGCTCGCGCGGGCCGCGCGCGCGCGGCAGGCGGTCGAGCGTGACAAACGCCTTCACCAGCGCCCGCGCCACGCGCTCGGACGTCCAGCCTTCGATCTCGGGCGCGGCCGGGGGCGGCGCGAAACGGTCCTGCGTCGTCATGCTCAAAATCCGTCGTCGAGAATGTTGTCGATCAGGGCGGGGTCGGCGGCGACGACGAGCAGCAGCACGCGGATCATCGCCTCGCGGGTCAGGCTGCGCCGCGCCGCGGCGGCGTCGAAGCGCGCCGTGGCGTCGGGCGGCAGGCGCAGGGCGAGCGCGGCCGCGGCGGCGCGGAAGGCGAGCCCGAAGCGCTGCGCCTGGCGGTGCACATTATTGGGGGTGGAGGAGATCAGGGGATCGTCGGCGATGCGCTTTGCGTCCCAGCCCATGCCGAGCAGAAAGCCGAGGCGCGCGATGCGCTCTCCGGTCCAGCGCGATTTGCGGATTTCAGTGCGAACGGTCATCCCCTTCAGTCCTTCCCTCGTCCCGCCCTGTTCAAGTGCGGCGGACGCGACTCGGTGTAAGGTAAAATTACCTTATCGTCAAGGCAACTTTACCGCGTGCAATTTGCGCGGGACACGGTTATTCTACCGGGCATGGAGCTCGAAGACGTCCTCGCCCGCATCGAAGCCCGCCTGGAAGCGGTGGGGCTTTCCGCGCACGCCGCCTCCATGGCGGCGAAGAAGCCGGACGCCATCCGCAATCTGAAGCGGGCGGTGAAGAGCGGCGACCGGCGCGGCGTCACCACCGAGACGCTGGCCGCGCTCGCCCCCGTGCTCAGGACCACCGCCGCCTGGCTCGTCGGCGGCGCGGGCGATCCCGCCCCGCAGAACCGCGTGCGCGTGGTCGGCAAGATCGGCGCGGGCGCGGAGATTCTTCCCGAATTCGAGCAGACCCCCGAGGACGGGCTTTGCGAGATCGAAGTCCCCTTCCCCATTCCCGCCGACGCCGTCGCCTTCCTGATCGAGGGCGACAGCATGTGGCCGCGCTATGATTCGGGCGACGTCGTCATCTGCCGCTCCGAACCCTCCGGCGCCGAGGAGGTGATCGGGGCCGAGGCCGCGGTGCGCACGAGCGACGGCCGGCGCTTCCTGAAACGGCTGCAGCGCAGCGCCAGGAGCGGCGCCTTCGACCTCGAGAGCCACAACGCGCCGCCGATTCGCGGCGTCAGGATCGAATGGGCGGCGGCGATCCAGGGCGTGGTCCGGGCCGGCCAATGGCGCAGGGCGACGGTCGGCGAGCGCGCGCTTGCTGGCGAAGAGACCGGTAGGATTGCACAACTATAGGTAATATTACCGTATAAGTGGTAAAAATACCTGCTCGCTCGGCCGCACGCCCCATGCCGCGCCCGCGCCGCATGCCGCGCTCACCGCGCCCCCTGCGCGGCCACGCGCCGGAACCCGCGCCGCGCCTGAGCCGTTTCGCAGCAAGCGCGGCGCAAACGCGCAGTCTGACGGACGAGACCCGCGACACACGAATGGCGGCCCACGACAGACTTGAACGCAAGGAATGTCGCCCCCAAATGACTTGGCCACGAGCCAGATCGCTCGCCCACAAGTAAATGACCCGGCGACAGCAACGGATCTCGCCACAGGAACGGATTTCGCCACAACGCCATGGCCGCGACAAAACCGGCCAGAAGGACAACGGGCCAGAAGGACACCGGGCCAGAAGGACATGGCATGAACGCGCCGACCGCCTTTCGCGACGCCACGCGCCACGGCGCCCCGGCCCCAACCCTCGCCGCGGCGCTTTTTTCGACGCGAAAGCGCACCGCCGCGCTCGCCGCGCCGCTCTCGCCCGAAGACCAGACGACCCAGGCGCATGAAGACGCGAGCCCGACGAAATGGCATCTCGGCCATACGAGCTGGTTCTTCGAGACCTTCGTGCTGACGCCCTTCGCGCCGGGCTATCGGCCGTTCGACGACCGTTTCTCGTTTCTGTTCAACTCCTATTATGAGAGCGTCGGCGCGCGTCAGCCGCGTCCCAAGCGCGGCCTGCTGTCGCGCCCCGCGGCGGCCGAGGTCCTGGCCTATCGCGCCCATGTCGACGCCGCGCTCGAAGCGTTGGCCGGCGCGGGCGAGGGGCTTGAAAACCCCGAGGTCGCGGCCCGCGTCGAACTTGGCGTCAACCATGAGGAGCAGCATCAGGAGCTGCTCCTCACCGACATTCTGGCCCTGTTCGCGCAGAATCCGCTGCGCCCGGCCTATCGCGCGGCGGCGCGCCGCGAGCCTGTCGCCGGCCGCGGCGACGACGCGCGCCTGCTCGATTTTCCGGGCGGGATCGTCGACGTCGGCCATGCCGGCGAAAGCTTCTCCTTCGACAATGAGCGCCCGCGCCATCAGGCGCTGCTGCGGCCCTATCGCCTCGCCGACCGCCTTGTCTCCAACGCCGACTGGCTCGAGTTCATGGCCGACGGCGGCTATGAGACGCCCGCGCTCTGGCTCGCCGACGGCTGGGCCCGCGCGCAGGCGGAGCGCTGGCGCGCCCCGCTCTATTTCGAGCAGGCGGACGGCGCATGGCTGCAAATGGGCCTTGGCGGCCTGAGCGCGCCAGACCCGGCGGCGCCTGTCGCCCATGTCAGCTATTACGAGGCCGACGCGTTCGCGCGCTGGGCCGGCAAAAGGCTGCCGACCGAGGCCGAATGGGAGGCCGCGGCCGGCGCGCCCGAAGGCGCGGGCTTTCTTGAGGGCGACGCGCTTTCGCCGCGCGCGCCGGGCGCCCCCGGCCCGGCGCCGCGCCAGATGTTCGGCGAGGTCTGGCAATGGACGCAAAGCGCCTATTCGCCCTATCCGGGCTACCGCGCGGAGGCCGGCGCGCTCGGCGAATACAACGGCAAGTTCATGTGCTCGCAACAGGTTCTGCGCGGCGCCTCCTGCGTCACGCCGCGCCGGCACGCGCGCGCAAGCTATCGCAATTTCT
This sequence comes from Methylocella sp., assembly GCF_044226135.1. Lineage (NCBI taxonomy): Bacteria > Pseudomonadati > Pseudomonadota > Alphaproteobacteria > Hyphomicrobiales > Beijerinckiaceae > Methylocella > Methylocella sp. The sequence goes on from NZ_JBGAHM010000002.1 coordinate 90,985, forward strand.
TCTACCCCTGGCAGCGCTGGCAGTTCTGCGGCCTGCGGCTCGCGGATGAGGCCTGATGCTCGACCTTCTCGAAAACGACGGCCCCGGCCGGGCCGCAATCCCCGACGCCGACGCAAGCGAAGCGCTCGCCGGCCTTTCGGCCCCGCGCAAGTGGCTGCCGAGCCGGCTGTTCTATGACGCGCGCGGCAGCGCCCTGTTCGAGGAGATCACGCGGCTGCCGGAATATTATCTGACGCGCGTCGAGACCCGCATTCTCGAAGACGCCGCGCCCGAGATCGCGCAGGCGACGCCGCCGGGCGCGCTGCTCGTCGAATATGGCTCGGGCTCGAGCCGCAAGACCGAGATTTTGATCGAGGCGCTGCCCAAGCTTCTGGCCTATGCGCCGATCGACGTCTCGCCCGACGCGCTCGCCGACGCCGCGGCGCGGCTCAAGGCGCGCTTTCCGGCGCTGCGCGTCGCGCCGGCCGCAGGCGATTTTCACGCGGCCCTGCGCCTGCCGGCCGATCTTGAAAACGCGCCGCGGCTCGGCTTCTTTCCGGGCTCGACCATCGGCAATTTCGCGCCGGACGACGCCAAAACCCTGCTCGCCCATATGCGCCGCGGGCTCGGCGCCGGGGGCCGCCTCATCCTCGGCGTCGACCTCATGAAGGACGCCAAAATCCTCATTCCGGCCTATGACGACGCGCAGGGCGTCACGGCCGCCTTCAACCTCAATATTCTCGCCAGGCTCAACCGCGATTTCGGCGCCGACTTCGACCTCGGCGGCTTCCGCCACGAGGCGCGCCTCAACGCGCGCGAAAGCCGGATGGAGATGCATCTCGTCAGCCTCCGGCCGCAGCGGGCGCGCCTCCTTGGCCATGTCTTCGATTTTGCGGCGGGCGAGACGATCCACACCGAAAACTCCTACAAATACGCCGCGGCCGATTTCGCGGCGCTGGCGCGGGCGGCCGGCTGGACGCCGCTGCGCCAGTGGAGCGACCCCCAGGCGCTGTTCAGCGTGCATGAGCTCGTCGCCGCCTGAACGCGGCGCCGGCGCCTTAAAATCCCGGCGCCGCCAAATCTTGACGCCTCCAAGCATTGCGCCAGATCAATTTCAGGCTTCGGCGTCGCGCATCGCGCGGCGCCGGCCCTGGTAAAATTTTGTTTCAGTCTTCGCGAACGAACTGCGCCCGCCCAACTTTCGCAAGGGGGGTTCGCCCCGCTTCGCTCGCGGCGCGCCGGCATGCCGGGGCATGGCTTTGCTCGGCCGATCTTTTGCGAAAGCCAGGATTGCTTTAAGACGAACCCGACAAAATCCACGCGCAACGGAACGGGCCATGGCGGAGACCAGGAGCAACCTCGACTATTCGATCCCCGAGCAGGTCGACCGGCTGCGCGCCTCGCCGCGCCTGTTCGACAATGACCTGCTCGACAAGCTCTCGCGCGTGCACTGGTCGACGCCGCTGTTCGTCTATGCGCCCGTCGTCGCGCTGCTCGCCTGGGTCAGCGTCCGGTCGCTCGGCCCGGCGGCCGCGCTGGCGGCCGCGGCGGGCGGCTATCTGATCTGGACGCTGACCGAATATTTCGGCCACCGCTTCCCGTTCCACTACAAGCATCCGAGCACGTTCGGGCGGCGCATCCATTTTCTGGTCCATGGCGTGCACCATGACCATCCCAACGATCCGCTGCGCCTCGTCATGCCGGTCCTGCTCAGCGGCCCGATCATGCTCATCGCGCTCGGCGTCGTCACGCTGCTGTTCGGCCTGCCGCTCGGCTATGCGGTGCTGACGGGCTTCATGATCGGCTATCTCGCCTATGACATGGTGCATTACTACACCCACCACGCCACGCCCACGACGAAGCTCGGCCAGACGCTGCGGCGGCTGCATCTGATGCATCATTTCCGCGACCCGACGCGAGGGTTCGGCGTCGCGGCGCCATGGTGGGATTATGTGTTCGGCACGGCGCACCAGAAGCAGCGCCGGCGCGAGGCGGCCGAGTAGTTTTGCGCGCAAAGGGAGTTTCTTGAAGAAACCCCACAAAAAGAAGGGCGGCCCGCGACGGCCGCCCTTCTTTTTGGCGTCGGAGGGACGGAAAGGCCGTCCCGCCTCAGGGCTTGCCCGGCGCCGCGGGGCGCTGCGGCCCGACCCTCGCGTCGAAACGGCTGTCGGCCCAGATCACCTGATGCGTGGCGAAGCCGCGCGCCCAGGCCGCGAGCGCCAGAATCTCGCGCCCCAGATAGGCGGGCGCCGACCAGCGCGAAATCTCCCAGCCCTTGAGCGCGGCAAAGCCGGTCTCAAGGGCGAACCAGCCGATCAGCGTCACGGCGAAGGCCGCGCCCGCGCCGACGCCGACGAGCGGCGCGGCGAGCGCGGCGGCGAGCGCGGCCGGCAGCGGGCTCGCCAGCGGCTCGAGCGCATAGGCCGGGGCGGCCCCGCCGCGACGGATGACGGCCCAGCGCGCCTGCCGCTCGAACACGTCGCGCAGCCGGCGCGCGCCGATCTCCTGACGCAGGCTCTCGGGGGCGAAGACGGTCCTGAGCCCCAGCGCCGCAAGCGCCTCGCACAGCGCCGTGTCCTCGGCGAGCGTGTCGGCGAGCGCGCGCACGCCGCCGGCGCGGGCGAGGTCGGAGCGGCGGAACATCATCGCCTTGCCGACGCCGAAGCCGAAGCCCAGCGTCGAGGCCGAGAGCAGCAGCCGCGCATGGGCGTTGAGCACGCTCGCCTCGATCCAGCCGGCGTAGCTCTTCGCCCCACAGGCGACGGGAACGCCGACGACGAGCCCGACGCCCGGCGTCATGCAGGCGGCGAAGGCGGCCATGGCCCGGGGCGACAGGCCGACGTTGGAGTCCTTGGTCATCACGAGGTCGTGCCGCGCGGCGGCGAGCGGGGCCGCGAGATTGTCGAGCTTCGGGCTCACCGCGAAGGAGCCGGTCCGCGGATAGAAGCGGAAGGCCCGCGCGGGATAGGCCGAGGCGACGTCCTGCAGGGCCGCGACCGCGTCGGACCGGCCCTCGGCCGCGCCGGCCAGAACCTCATAATCCGGATAGTCCTGCGCAAACATCGAGGCCTGCGTCCGCACGAATTCCGCGTCGACATGCTTGACCGGCAGGATGGCCGACACCGGCGGCCGGGCGGCGGCTTTGGCGCGGCGGCGCTGGACGAACGGCTGGAGCAGGCCGCAGGCCAGCGTGACCGCCAGAAGCCCCACGGCGAGGCACCACCAGACGGCGGCGAGAGAGCTGAACGCCACTAAAACCATGAACCCTCGAAATCCGCGCCGCGCGCCTCCGGCCGAAGCCCGCGTTCCTGCGTGACCCGCTTTAGAACATCCGCGCGAAAAATTGCACGTCGCCGGATCAGTCCAATACATCAAAACAGTATAATAAAGTGAAACTCTGGTTCACTCTGACCGGATGTCGCTTTAAGCTTGGCGGCGCCGCCGCGCGTCGCACGCGGGGCCGCAAAGATCCATGCCCGAACTGCCCGAAGTCGAAACCGTCCGCCGCGGCCTCGCGCCCGTCATGGTCGGCGCGCGCATCCTCGCCGTCGACCAGCGCCGGCCGAACCTGCGCTTTCCGTTTCCCGAGCGCTTCACTGAGCGGCTTTCGGGGCGCGGCGTCGTCGCGCTGCGGCGGCGCGCGAAATATCTTCTGGCCGATCTCGACGACGGCGCGGCGCTCGTCATGCACCTCGGCATGTCGGGATCGTTCCGGATCGAGGGCCACGTCGACGCCTTGAACGCGGAGGCGCAAAAACTCGCGCCCTGCGGCGCGCCCAAAGACGCCGCGCATGACCATGCGGCCTTCAGCCTCTCGAACGGGGCGCGCGTCGTCTACAATGACCCGCGCCGCTTCGGCTTCATGCAGCTTGCCGCGCAGGCCGGGCTCGACGCCCATCCGCTGTTTCGCGGCCTCGGCCTCGAGCCGCTCGACGGCGCGCTCGACGGGGCGGCGCTGGCGCGGCTGTTTACGGGAAAATCGACGTCGCTCAAGGCCGCGCTGCTCGACCAGCGGCTCGTCGCCGGGCTTGGCAACATCTATGTCTGCGAGGCGCTGCACCGCGCGGGGCTGTCGCCGCGCCGCGCGGCGGGGACGCTCGCGCGCCAGTCGGGCGGGCCGACGGCGGGCGCGCGCCGGCTCGCGGAGGCGATCAGAACCGTGCTCGAGGAGGCGGTCGCGGCCGGCGGCTCGTCGCTGCGCGACCATCGCCAGGCCGACGGCTCGCTCGGCTATTTCCAGCACAGCTTTCGCGCCTATGGGCGCGAGGGCGCGCCCTGCCCGACGCCCGGCTGCGACGGATTGATCCGGCGCGCGGCGCAGGGCGGGCGCTCGACCTTTTATTGCGCCGCCTGCCAGAAATAGCCGCCTGCCAGAAATGGCGGCGCGCCCGCCCGAACGAGCGTGGTCCGGGCGGCGTCGCTGGCCCGCGTCAGTGCGCGGCGGCGGCGACCTTGACCGGCGCCGGCTGGGCCGAGCCCAGCACCACCACCTTGGAGCCGAGCGAGGTGCGGTTATAAAGATCCATCACGTCCTGATTGACCATGCGGATGCAGCCCGAGGAGACGCTCTGGCCGATGGTCCAGGGCTCGTTGGTGCCGTGGATGCGATAGAGCGTGTCGACCTTGCCCTGGTAGAGATAATGGGCGCGCGCGCCGAGCGGGTTGCTCGCGCCGCCGGCCATGCCGAGGCCGCTCTGGAGCTGGCTCATCTGCTTGGCGAGCTCGGGCCGGCGCGCCAGCATCTCCTTCGGCGGATACCAGTCCGGCCATTCCTGCTTGCTGTTGACCGTGGCGTCGCCCGACCAGGCGAAGCCCTCGCGGCCCACGCCCACGCCATAGCGCATGGCCGTGCCGCCGTTCTCGACAAGATAGAGATAATGGGCGGCCGGATCGATCACGACCGTGCCCGGCGCCTCCTTGCCGGCGTAGGCGACGCGCGTGCGGCGGAAGGCCGGCGAAAGATCGGACTGCTTGACCGCCGGGACCGTGAATTTCCCGTCCTTCATCTCTCCATACATGGAGGCGAAATCGCCGGGCGCGCCGACAGGGGCGCCGACGGCCGCAGTCTGCGCGGCGGGAACGGCTGCGGGCGCGGCGGCGACGACCGGCGCGTCGCGGCCGACGCAGCCGCCAAGGCCGAGCGCGGACGCCGAAGCGGCCAGAGCAAGAAGGAAACGACGATCGAGCTGCGTCATGGGACGTTCACAATGGTTGGCTGCGGGCGAGCCGTCACATTAGCGCGCGCCCTGGCGGGCCGATATGGCGCCGGGGCCACGGTCAGAATTTCTTTACCCTCTTTTCGCCGCAAATTTTCGGCCCGCGCCGCCTGTTGACGCATCTTAGATATATCTCTATATCAGATATATCGAAACACAAACGGAATAGCTCCCATGAGACGCCATCCCTTCTTTCATTTCTTCGCCCGCGACGACGAGCCCGGCCGCCATGGCCCGCGCGGCCATGGCGGATTTTCCGCGCGCGGCCGCGACCCGTTCGCCGACGAGGCGTTCGACGAAGCGCCGCACGGCCATGGCCATGGGCGCGGCCCCCTGGGGCCGTTCGCGCGGCGCGGCGGCCCGCGCCGGCGCCTGTTCGACCAGGGCGACCTGCGGCTCGTGGCGCTGAAGCTGATCGCCGAGAAGCCGTCCTACGGCTATGAGATCATCAAGCGCGTCGAGGAGCGCGTCGGCGGCGCCTATGCGCCGAGCCCCGGCGTGGTCTATCCGACGCTGACCCTGCTCGAGGAGCTTGGCGCGATCGCCGTGCGCGAGACCGACGGGCCGCGCAAGCTCTTTGCGGCGACGCCCGAGGGCGAGGCGATGCTGGAGCAGAACGCCGCGGCCGTGGCGTCGATTTTCGCGCGCATGGACGAGCAGGGCGCCCGCCACGGCGGCGGCAGGGCGCCGCAGATCGTGCGGGCGATCGAGAATCTGCGCATGGCGCTGCGGCTGCGGCTCGAGGCCGGCCCGCTCGGCGCGCAGGAGGTGGAGCGCGTCGCCGCCGCCCTCGACCGCGCGGCGCAGGAGATCGCGCGGCGCGACGACGGCGCCTGAGCGCGCTGGGGCGCGACGCCCGCAGTCAGCGCGCGAACAGATGCGCGAGATTGGCGCGGATGCGCTCGAGCGGCGTCTCGCCGGGCGCCGGCAGGACGAAGTCGCGGCCGGTGATCGTCTCGAAGATGCGGAGATAGGTCGCCGCCGCCTCGAGCACGACGTTTTGCGGGATCTCGGGGATCGCGTCGCGATAGGGGTCGCAGCGCGCGGCGACCCAGTTGCGGATGAAATCCTTGTCGAGACTGTCGGGGGCCGCGCCGGCCGCAAGGCGCGCCTCATAGGTCTCGGCGAGCCAGAACCGGCTCGAATCCGGCGTATGGATCTCGTCGGCGAGGATCAGATGGCCCTCGGCGTTGAAGCCGAACTCATATTTGGTGTCGGCGAGAATCAGCCCGCGCGCCGCCGCGATCTCGCGGCCGCGCGCAAAAAGCGCGAGCGCCTTTTGCGAGACGTCCTCCCACTGGCGCGGCGTCAGGAGGCCGAGGTCGAGAATCTCGTCGGCGCCGAGCGGCGCGTCATGGGCGCCATGCCCCGCCTTGGTGGTCGGGGTCAGGATGGTCTGCGGCAGCTTCTCGTTGGCGCGCATCCCGTCGGGAAAGGCGAGGCCGTACATGCGGCGCGCGCCGCTCCTGTACATGGTCAGGATCGAGGTGTTGGTCGTCCCCGCGAGATAGTCGCGCACGACGATCTCGACGGGCGCCATCTCGAGCCGCTCGACGATCATGACGTTGGGGTCGGGATCGGCCCTGACGTGGTTCGGGCAGAGGTCGCCCGTCGCCTCGAACCAGAAACGCGCGATCTCGGTCAGGACCCGCCCCTTGAACGGGATGGCGGCGAGATTGCGGTCGAAGGCGCTGACCCGGTCGGTCGCGATCAGCACGCGCTCGCCATGGGCGAGGTCGTAATTGTCGCGCACCTTGCCGCGGTAGAAATTCGGCAGTTCGGGAATGAAGGCGTCGGCGAGCACATGGTCGGCGTAGGGCGCAAGCGCCTGCGCGTTCAGCCTCTGGCGCTCCATCTGGCGCTCCCTGTCCTTTGCGTGAAACGGGCTCGTGCGGAAAACGGGCGCGGCCGCGGCGCCTGACGCCGGATTTCTGCGTCAGGCGCCCGGTTTTGGCCTCAGGCGCTTTCCTTGGCCCGCTCGGCGCGCTTGCGGTCGTTCGGGTCGAGATGGACCTTGCGCAGGCGGATCGACTTCGGCGTCACCTCGACGAGTTCGTCTTCCTCGATATAGGCCAGCGCGCGCTCGAGCGTCATGCGGATCGGCGGGGTCAGGCGCACCGCCTCGTCCTTGCCGGCGGCGCGGATGTTGGTCAGCTGCTTGCCCTTGAGCACGTTGATCTCGAGGTCGTTCTCGCGGGTGTGCTCGCCGACGATCATGCCGCGATAGACCTTCCAGCCGGGCTCGATCATCATCGGCCCGCGGTCTTCGAGCTTCCACATGGCGTAGGCGACGGATTCGCCGTTGTCGTTCGAGATCAGCACGCCGTTGCGCCGCCCGGCGATCTCGCCCTTGTAGGCGGCGTAGCCGTGGAACAGGCGGTTCATGATCGCCGTGCCGCGCGTGTCGGTCAAAAGTTCGCCCTGATAGCCGATCAGGCCGCGCGTCGGCGCGTGGAACACGAGGCGCTGGCGATTGCCGCCCGAGGGGCGCATCTCGATCATCTCGGCCTTGCGCTCGGCCATCTTCTGCACCACGACGCCGGAATATTCCTCGTCGACGTCGATCACCACCTCCTCGATCGGCTCGAGCAGGGCCTTGCCGTCCTCGGTCTTCTGCAGCACCACCTTGGGCCGCGAGACGGAGAGTTCAAAACCCTCGCGGCGCATGGTCTCGATCAGGATCGCGAGCTGAAGCTCGCCGCGGCCCGAGACGATATAGGAATCCGAACCCGGCGAATCCTCGATCTTGAGCGCGACATTGCCCTCGGCCTCCTTGTAGAGGCGGGCGCGGATGACGCGGCTCGTCACCTTGTCGCCCTCGGTGCCGGCGAGCGGGGAGTCGTTGACCGAGAAGGTCATGGACAGCGTCGGCGGGTCGATCGGCTGGGCCTGCAGCGGCTCGGAGACTTCGGGCGCGCACAGCGTGTCGGCGACGTTGAATTTCTCGAACCCGGCGATGGCCACGATGTCGCCGGCCTCGGCCTCCTCGATCGGCGCGCGCTCGATGCCGCGGAAGGCGAGGATTTTCGACACGCGGCCCTGTTCGAGCACCTTGCCGTCGCGGTCGAGCACTTTCACCGCCTGGTTCGGCTTGACGCTGCCCGAGAAGACGCGGCCGGTGACCAGGCGCCCGAGATAGGGGTTCGCCTCAAGCAGCGTGCCGAGCATGCGGAAGCCGCCCTCCTCGACCTTCGGCTCGGGCACATGCTTCAGCACGAGGTCGAACAGCGGGCCCATGCCGTCCTTGGGGCCTTCGGGGTCCTCGGCCATCCAGCCCTGCTTGGCCGAACCGTAGAGGATCGGGAAGTCGAGCTGCTCGTCGGTGGCGTCGAGCGCGGCGAACAGGTCGAACACCTCGTTGACCACCTCGGTCACGCGGGCGTCGGGCTTGTCGACCTTGTTGACGGCGACGATCGGCTTCAGCCCGATCTTGAGCGCCTTGCCGACCACGAATTTGGTCTGCGGCATCGGCCCTTCGGCGGCGTCGACCAGCACGATGGCGCCGTCGACCATCGACAGGATGCGCTCCACCTCGCCGCCGAAGTCGGCGTGGCCGGGCGTGTCGACGATGTTGATGCGCGCATCCTTCCAGGCGATCGAGGTCGCCTTGGCCATGATGGTGATGCCGCGCTCTTTTTCGAGGTCGTTCGAATCCATCACGCGTTCGGCGACGCGCTGGTTCTCGCGGAAGGCGCCGGACTGCTGGAGCAGCCGGTCGACGAGCGTCGTCTTGCCGTGGTCGACGTGGGCGATGATGGCGATGTTGCGCAGCTTCATACGGTGTGCCGTGTCTTCTGGTCGGGCCGCGTGCAGGGCCGAGCCGGCGCCAAAAGGCGCGCCGCCGCGCCCGATCGCGTTCGGGCCGGCCTGCAGCGTCTGTCAAAGGAAATTTCGCGTCGCAGCATCCCATATACGAAATGCGGCCTTTTGGAAACCCGCGCCGCGCGACGGGCTTTGCGCGCCCGCGCGACGCGGTCCGGCGCGCCTATTTGGCGATTCCGGCGAGGGCGCGGCGGCGGTCGGCGATGGCCTGGCGCGCCTCGGCCAGCGCGAGCCCCGTCGCCGCCGCCCGCCCCGGCGCAGCCGCATGGGCCCAGTCATGGGCGAGCGCCTGCGCCAGCGCGCCGTCGGCCTCTTGTTCGAGCATGGCCAGCGCCGGCAGGGTCTCGGCCGCGCGCGCGGCGCGCATGACCTCGGTCAGGCGCAGCAGCACGCCGTCGAGGCCGGCGTCGCGCCGCGCCCCGAGCCGCGCCGCGAGCGTCGCCGCCGCGGTGCCCAGAAAGCTCGCGAGCATCGCGCCTATGTAGATGAAATCGCTGTATTTGTCGAAAAAGGTCTGCTCGTCGTCGTCGAGATAGGCGAGCGCGCCCGGATGCGCCGGCGGCGTCGCGCCCCTGTCGGTCGAGGGCGGCTCGATGCGGGCGGCGAGCGGCTCGCGCAGGGCGAGCGCCGGGCGCGCCGACAGAAACTGCTCGGTCAGCGCGGCGACCACGTCGTCGGACAGGCTGCGCCGCGCGACGAGCCGGGTCGCGACGCCGAGCGTGTCGAAATTGGACGCGGGTTTCGGCGGCGCCCCGCCAAAGGCGCCGCGCAGCACCTCGACCTCCTCGAAGTCGGGCCGGCGCTGCGCGATCGCCGCCGCGTCCTCGATGGGGATGAACGCCGGCGGCCCCTCGCCCGCCCGCGTCACCGCGCCGACGGCGGCGTCCATGGTGTCCGACCCCGGCGTGTCGACGATCAGCGCCGCGTCGGCGACGCCCCCCGACAGCGCCGCGGCAAGGTCGCGCGGCGCGATCTCCACGCGACGCACGGCCGAGGGCTTCACGTCGGCCTGCTCCAGCGCGGCGTCGAGCAGGGCGCCGGAGCCGCGCCCGGCGTGCGCCGTCTCGACCACGGCGACGCGCTTGCCGGCGAGGTCCCTGACCTCCTTCAGCGGCGAGCCCGCCGGCGCGGCGAGCACGGCGGCGTTGCGGCGCAGGATCAGCACGGTCTGGCCCTCGGCCGGCGCGGCGACGTCGGCGCGCACCACGGCGAGGTCGACCTTGCCCTCCTCGAACAGGGCCGCGCTCTGCGCCAGCGTGTCCGCCGGAACGAGCTTGAGGCGGACGCCAAGCTCCCCTTGCGAGAAATTATGCGCGGCGGCGGCGAGGATGTCGCGGTCGTCGCCCTCGCGCGTCACGGCGACCCGCAGATGGGTCGGCCGCTCGAAGAAATAAAGGCAAAGGCCGGCCGCGGCGAAGACCAGGGCGAAGATCGCGACGATCACGGCGATGCGGCGCACGCGCTCCTCCTGGTTTCCCGTTTTCGCCCGGCCGGCGTTGTTCCGGACGACCGGCTTTCCGCGCGCAAACGGTGGGGCGACAAGTACGCGCATTGTCGTCAACGCGCGGCCGCGCGCAAGCGGCGCCGTTTGACGCGCGCCGCGCGCCCCAAAACGGCGCGTCAGACCTGCGCGGCCGCAGCCTCCGCGGCCTGCGCCGCCCCGGCCCCGGCCGCCGCCTCGCCGAAGGGCGCGCCGATCAGGATGAGGCAGGGCCCGTCCGGCGCCAGCGCCGCGGCCCGTTCCGGCAAAGCGTCGATCGTCGCGCCCATGCGCCGCTCGTCGGGGCAGGTCGCGCGCTCCACGATCATGACCGGCGTCGCCGGGTCGGCGCCGGCGCCAAGCAGCTTCTCGCGCAGCGCGCCGGCCATGCGCGCGCCCATGTAAACCACGCTCGACGCGCCGGGATCGGCGAGCGCGCGCCAGTCCATGTCGTCGGGCAGGCGCCCGTCATGGGCGTGGGCGGTGACGAACTGCGTGCGCCGCGCGCGCCGGCGCTCGGTCAGAGAGACCTGCAGCGCGGCGGCGGCGCCGAGCGCCGCGGTGACGCCCGCGACGACCTCGACCGGCACGCCGGCGGCCCGCAGCGCCGCGATCTCCTCGGCGGCGCGGCCGAAGATCATCGGATCGCCGCCCTTGAGCCGCACCACCCTCTTGCCCTCCCGGGCGAGGCGGATCATCTGCGCGACGATCGCGTCCTGCTTGCAGGAGGGCCGATAGCCGCGCTTGCCGACGGGAATCTTCTCCGCCTCCCTGCGCCCCATGTCGAGGATCGCCGGCGCGACGAGATCGTCATAGAGAATCGCGTCGGCCCCCTGCAGCATGCGCAGGGCCTTGAGGGTGATGAGCTCCGGGTCGCCCGGCCCCGCGCCGACGAGCGCGACCGAGCCGCGCCGCGCCTCCGTTTCGCCGGCCCGCGCCGCGCCGATGAGCGCGTCGAACTCGTTTTCGCGCGGCGGGCGGCCCGAAAAGGCGCCGTCGTTGAACAGCTCCCAGAAGCGCCGGCGCAGCTTCGGGCCGAGGTCGAGCGCCTTCAGCGGCGCGCGAAACGCCTTCGCCGCCTGCGCCCAGGCGCGGATCGGCTGCGGCAGCAGCGCCTCGATGCGCCCGCGCAGGGCCTGGCCGAGGATCGGCGAGGCCCCGGCGGTCGAGACCGCGACGACGAGCGGCGAGCGCTCGACGATCGCGCCGAACTGGAAATCGGACGCCGCCGGCTTGTCGATCACGTTGAGAGGAACGCCGCGCGCCCGCGCCAGCGCCTGAAGCGCCAGCGCCGCGTCGAGCGTCGCGCAGTCGGCGACGACGAGCGCCGCGCCGTCGATGTCTTCGGCGCGCAGGGCGCGGCGCGCGAGGCGCAGGCGGTCAGGCCGCAGCCGCGCGAGCCTTTCAAGCGCGGCGCAGGGGTGCGGCGCGAGCGCCAGAACCTCGGCGCCTGCGGCCTGCAGCAGCTCGGCCTTCCAGGACGCGGCCTCGGAGCCGCCGGCGAGCAGGACGCGCCGCCCGCGCAGCGCGAAAAACGCCGGCAGCAAATCGAGATCGCCCATCGCCGCGCGCGCCGGCGCGGACGAGCCGGCGCGAGGCCCTTCGCCGCCTTTGCCGTCCGCCCCGTCGTCGTTATAGTCCCTGTCCAGCATGCCGGCCCGCGTCCCTTTCTCCCCGCCGCGCGAAAGCGCCCGCCCCGTCTCCGTCCGCCCCGTCTCCAGGGCGCGCCCGGCCTCAAGGTCAGGCGCGGCCCGTCGCCCGGGCGCGCCCTCAGGCCCGCTTCTCGCCCTGCTCGTCGCCCTGCTCCCGGCCCTGCCCGGCCTGCCCGCCGCAACGGCGCATGCGGACCCGTTCACGCCGAATTTCTTCGATCCCAACGCGCGGCCCGACAAGCCCGACCTCGGCGCCGTGCAGTCGCTGCGCTTCCTGACCGACCGCGACTTTCCGCCGTTCCATTATGAGGCCGAGGACGGAACGCTCAAGGGCTTCGACGTCGACCTCGCCCGCGCGCTCTGCGACTCGCTGAAGCTCACTTGCACGATTCAGGCCCGCCGCTACGACACGCTGGCCGACGCGCTCGACAAGGGCGAGGGCGACGCCATTCTAGGCTCGCTCCGGATCGACGCCAAATCGCGCGAAAAATTCGATTTCTCCGCGCCCTACGCCAAAACCCCGGCCCGCTTCGCGCGCCGCCGCGAAAACCTCCTTGGCGAGGCGACGCCCGAGACGCTGCGCGGCAAATTCGTCGGCGTCGTCGCGAAAAGCGCGCATGAAGCCTATCTCGACGCCTTTTTTCCCGGCGCGACGCGCAAGGCCTATGACTCGCCGAAGGCCCTGACCGAGGCGCTCAAGGCCGGCGAGGTCGACGCCATCTTCATGGACGGCGTCGCGCTCAGCTTCTGGCTGCGCGGGCCCGAGGCCGAAGGCTGCTGCGCCTTTTCGGGCGGCCCCTACATGGAGTCGCGCTTCTTCGGCGAAGGGCTCGGGATCGCGCTGAAAAAGGGCGATCCGGCGCTGCGCGAGGCGCTCGACCATGCGCTCGCCTCGCTGTTCGCCAAGGGCGTCGCGGCCGACCTCTACCTCAAATATTTTCCGCTCGGCTATTATTGAGAGGCGGCCGCCTCAAAGATAAGGCCTGAGCTCGGCCGCCGCCGCCCCCGCCGGACGGTCGAGGTTGAAGGCGCTCACGAAGCGCCCGTTGCGGTCCATGAGATAGACCACGCCGGTGTGGTCGACCACATAGTCGCCCGACGCGTCGGGCTCGTGCAGCTTGTAATAGGCGCGAAACGCCTTCGCCGCCGCGCGGATCTGCGCCTCGCTCCCGGTCAGCCCGACGATGCGCGGATCGAAGCTCGACAGATAGTCCTTCAGCGTCTTCGCGTCGTCGCGCGCCGGATCGACGCTCACGAACAGGCCGCCGATGCGGGCGTCGGGCCCGAGCGCCGCGAGCGTGGCCGACATCTGCGCGAGCGCCGTCGGGCACACGTCGGGGCAATGGGTGTAGCCGAAGAAGACGAGATGCGGACGGCCCCTGAGGTCGGCGTCCGAGAAGGGCGCGCCGTCCGTCGTCTTGAGGCTGAAGGGCGCGCCGATGGCGGCGTGGCTCTGGCCCGCGCCGCGCTTTTCGAGGTCGCGGAAGGCGAACACGCCGAAGCCGACGAGGCCGAGCGCCAGCAGCGCGAGGATGGGAAGCAGGGAGCGGGAAGCCTTGGTCACGGGCCCGGCCTAGCAGATCCCGCCGGCGTCTTCAAATTTTCGCCCGGCCCCCGCCAGCCCCGACTTGGCGGCCCGACTTGGCGGCCCGACTTGGCGGCCCCGACTTGGCGGCCCCGACTTGGCGGCCCCGACTTGGCGACGCCGCCGCGCGCGCCTATCTTGAGGCCCGAAAGCCGCCCCGCCCCGGGAGGCGCCGGCGCCGGGCCTGCCCCTGGGCGGGGTCCGGCGCCTCCGACGGCCTTTGGGCGCGCCCGCGTCGAGCATCAGCCGTCAAGGACCCGCAATGACCGATAAAATTCCCGTCACCGTGCTCACCGGCTATCTCGGCGCCGGCAAGACGACGCTCCTGAACCGCATCCTGACCGAGGACCACGGCCATAAATTCGCGGTCATCGTCAATGAATTCGGCGAGATCGGCATCGACAACGACCTTATCGTCGGCGCCGACGAGGAAGTCTTCGAGATGAACAACGGCTGCGTCTGCTGCACCGTGCGCGGCGACCTCATCCGCATCATCGAGGGGCTCCTGAAGCGCAAGGGCCGGTTCGACGCGATCATCGTCGAGACCACCGGCCTCGCCGACCCCGCGCCCGTGGCCCAGACCTTCTTCGTCGACGAGGACGTGCGCGCGGCGGCCCGCCTCGACGCGGTGGTCACCGTCGCCGACGCCAAGTTCCTGCTGTCGCGGCTCGACGACTCGCCCGAGGCGAAGAACCAGATCGCCTTCGCCGACGTGATCGTCCTGAACAAGATCGACCTCGTGCCGCCGGACGAGGCGCGCTTCGTCGAAGAGCGCATCCACGCGATCAACCCTTACGCAAAAATTCACAAGGCCAGAAACTGCGCCGTGCCGATCGGCGACGTGCTGAACCGCAACGCCTTCGACCTCGACCGCATTCTGTCGATCGAGCCGCAGTTCCTCGAAACCGGGGAGGCGCACGGCGACGGCCATCATCACGGCCACGACCATCATCATGAGCACGGGCATGGTCATGAGCACGGACACGACCATGCGCATGACCACGACTGCGTCGGCGAGGGCTGCGAAAACCCCGCCCACCATCAGGGCGGCGGCCTGAAGCACTACCACGACGAGGACGTGCAGTCGGTTTCGCTGGCCATCGAGGGCGACGTCGACGCCGACAAATTCATGCCCTGGATCAACGCGCTGGTACAGAAGGAAGGCCCCTCGATCCTGCGCTCCAAAGGCATCCTCGCCTTTCGCGGCGAGCCGAAGCGCTTCGTCTTCCAGGGCGTGCACATGATCATGGACGGCGACCTGCAGCGCGACTGGAAGCCCGGCGAGGCGCGCCGCAGCCGCATCGTGTTCATCGGCCGCAACCTCAGGGAAGACGAGATCCGCGACGGCTTCCTCGCCTGCGCCGCCTGACATGAGCGTGACCGGAGAAGCCGCAAGGCCGTCGCTCGCCAGCTTCGTCGCGGCCTTCGACGCCGGCGCCGAGGCCGTCGCCGCCGCCTTCCTGAAGGGCGCGCCGGCGCTCGCCCTCGCCGACGGGACGATTGTGCTCGACGGCGCGGGCGCGGCGCGGCGCGTCGTCGCCCATGAGAACGGCGTGATCCTCGCCGCCAGCGCGGCGGCCGGGCGCCTCGTGACCGGGGGCGACGACGGGCGCGTCGTCGAGACCGCGGCCGACGGCGCGACGCGCGAGCTCCACGCCGCGCCCGGCAAATGGATCGACGCCGTCGCGGCGCGCGGCGACGGGGCCTGCGCCTGGTCGAGCGGCCGGACCGTGTTCGCGCGCGCCGCCAAGGGCGAGGTCAAGAGCTTCTCGGCCCCCTCGACCGTGCGCGGCCTCGCCTTCATGCCCAAGGGGTACCGGCTCGTCGTGTCGCATTACAACGGCGCGAGCCTGTGGTTTCCAAACGTCGCGGGGCCTGCGGAGGAGCTCTACTGGAAGGGCTCGCACCTCGAGGCGACCGTCTCGCCCGACGGGCGCTTCGTCGTCACCGCCATGCAGGAGAACGCGCTGCACGCCTGGCGCCTCTCCGACGCCAGGGACCTGCGGCTCGCGGGCTATCCGGCGAAGCCCCGCTCGCTGTCATGGTCGGCCGACGGCGACTGGCTTGCGACCTCGGGCGCGGAGGCCGCCATCGTCTGGCCGTTCAGCGCCAAGGACGGGCCGCTCAACAAGACGCCGCGCGAATTCGGCATGATGGCGACGCGCGTCTGCGCCGTCGCCTTCCACCCCAAAAGCCCGATTCTGGCGCAGGGCCATGAGGACGGGACGATCCTGCTCTGCCGTTTCGCCGACGGCGCCGAGCTTTTCGTGCGCGCGGCGCAGGCGGGGCCGGAGGCGGCGATCTCGGCGCTGGCCTGGGACGAGGCCGGCAAGCGCCTGCTGTTTGGCGCGAAGGACGGCGCGGCCGGCCTGCTGACCATGCCGGTCTGAGGCGCCTTCACGCCTTTGTCATGATCGCCGGCTAGATCGCCGCGGAGGCTTTCGCGTGAACGACTCAAGACCCCTTCACGGCCGGACGGCCCGGGACGACCTTCGCAGGATCGTCGCGGACTATGACCGCGTCGCGCTGGCGCTGCAGGGCGGCGGCGCGCTCGGCGCCTATCAGATCGGCGTGTTCGAGGCGCTGTCTGAGGCCGGCGTCGAGCCGGACTGGATCTCCGGCGTCTCGATCGGCGCGATCAACGGCGCGATCATCGCCGGCAATCCGGTCGAACGGCGCCTCGCCCGCCTCGAGGAGTTCTGGAACACCGTCTCCGGGCGCAGGATCTGGGCCTATACGCCGGACGGGGATTATTTCCGCGACCTGCGCAACCGCTCGAGCTCGCTCGTCACCGTCATGTTCGGCCAGCCCGGATTCTTCCGGCCGCGCCGCGTCAGCCCCTGGATGCAGCCTGAGGGCTCGGAAGCGGCGACGAGCTATTATGACGCCTCGGAGCTGCGCGAGACGCTCGAGCGTCTCGTCGACTTCGACATTCTGAACGACGGCCGCCAGCGCCTCAGCGTCGGGGCGGTCAATGTGCGCACCGGCAATTTCCTGTATTTCGACACGCAGCGCCAGCGCGTCGGGCCGGAGCATGTCATGGCCTCGGCGGCGCTGCCGCCCTCCATGGCCGCCGTGCGCATCGACGGCGAATATTACTGGGACGGCGGCCTCGTCTCGAACACGCCGCTGCAATATCTGCTCGAACAGGAGGAGCGCCAGTCGGCCCTCGCCTTCCAGGTCGATCTTTACAGCGCGCGCGGCGGCCTGCCGCGCAACATGTCCGACGTCATGACCCGGCGCAAGGACATCATGTTCTCGAGCCGCACGCGCCAGAACACCGACGCCTTCGCGCGCGTCCATAACCTCAGGACCCAGCTCGTCGAGGCGCTGAAGCGCGTGCCCCCGGACAGGCTCGAGCCGTTCGAGCGCAAGATGATCCTCGACGCCGAGACCCCCGCCGTCGTCAACATCGTGCATCTCATCTACCAGCACAAAAGCTATGAGGGCCACGCGCGCGACTATGAGTTCTCGGGCACCTCGATGCGCGAGCATCGCGCGGCGGGCTATGAGGACACGCGGCGCACGCTGCGCCACAAGGACTGGCTGCGGCGCGACTCGCTCACCCAGATCGTGACGGTGCACGACATGCACCGCGAAGACCCGACCTGAGCGCGAGACGAGGGGACGCCGGCGCCGGTCCGTCGACACGCTCCTTCCCACTGTTCACGCGCGTGTTCTTGGGTTCACGCGCGTGTTCCTGGGTTCACGCGCGTGTTCTTGGAGCGCGTTCGGACTTCATCGAGTCGCGAACGCGCTCCAACATCTTGTTTTCACGGATTTTCCTAACGCAAAAGTCTTCGATTTTTACTGAACCCGCCCTAACGCGCCCGGCGGCCCGAGACCGTCGCGAAGGCCACGCGCTGCCTGGCGCCGCCCTGCGCCGCCGCGGCGTGGCGGCTGGCGCGGCCCGCATGGGCGGCGTGGCGCGAGGCATGGCCGCGCGCGGCGTGGCGCGCGTGGCGGCCGTCGTGGCGGCCATGGCGCGCCGCTTTCTGCGGCGCGGGCTCGGCGGCCGGACCCGCGTCGACGCCTTCGGCGGCGTCGAAGGCCTTCTCGGACATGATCACGTTCTTGGCCGGCGGCCCGAAGCGGGCGAGGCAGCGGTTGTAGGCGTCCGCCGCCTCGATCTTCTCGCAGTCGTCGATGCTGTCGGCGCGCGCCGGCGCGACGGCGTGAAGCGCGAGGCCGAGCAGGGCGCACAGGAGCAGGGCGGCGGAACGGCGTCTCACCTGTTCGTCATCCTCTGAGGGTCGCTCCGGTCTTCTGCGCGACCTCGGCGACGATTTTGCCCGCGGCCGCGTCGATCTCGGCGTCGGTCAGGGTTTTTTCGCGCGGCTGCAGCGTGACGCAGACGCCGACGGATTTCTTGCCCGGCTCGACGCCCGGGCCTTCATAGACGTCGAAGACCTCGGCGTCCGTAACGAGGGTCTTTTCGGCGCCGAGCGCCGCCCTCAGCACCTCGGCGGCGGGCGTCGCCTTTGCGACCACGAAGGCGAAGTCGCGCCGCACGGGCATCAGTTCGGCGAGGTCGAGCTTCGGTCTGGCCTTTGTCGGCTTCGATTTGGGCGAGGGTATGTCATCGAGCAGAAGCTCGAAGGCGACGATCGGCCCCTCCGCGCCAAGCGCCTCGAGCACGCGCGGATGCAGTTCGCCGAAATGGCCGAGCTTCGCCTTCGGGCCGAACTGCAGCGTGGCGCTGCGCCCGGGATGCAGAAACGCCGGGCCGCCCGGGACGGTCTGCAACCCGCCGAGCGGGGCGCCGAGCGCCGAAAGCAGCGCCAGCGCGTCGGCCTTGGCGTCGAACACGTCGACCTCGCCCGCGCCGCCGGCCCAGCTGCGCCCCGCGCCCGAAACCTTGGCCGAGCCCTGACGCAGCGCGGCGGCGGCGGTCTTCTGGCCGCGCTCCGAGGCGTCCCTGAAAATCTGCCCGACCTCGAACAGGGCGACGTCGCCAAAGCCCCGGTCGGCGTTGCGCCGGGCCGCGGCGAGAAGGCCCGGCAAAAGGCTCGGGCGCATGTCGGAAAGGTCGCTCGAGATCGGATTGGCGAGGCGCAGCCCGGCCGACCCGCCGCCGAACGCCTCGGCCTGCCGGCGCGAGACGAAGGACCAGGTCACCGCCTCGACGAGGCCCGCGGCGGCGAGCGCCCGGCGCGCCGTCTTGACGCGTCGTTGCGAAGGCGTCAGCGCCGGCGCCTCGACGCCCGGCTGCTCGCGCGCGAAGGGGCGCGCCGTCACGCGGTCGAGGCCGGCGATCCGGGTGATCTCCTCGACGAGGTCGGCCGGGCCCTCGACGTCCGGCCGGAAGCTCGGGACCTTGACGATGACGCGGTCGGAATTGCCGGGCGAGCCGCCGAGCTCGAAGCCGAGATGCTCCAGAATCCGCGTCATCTCGCCCTGTTCGAGATCGAGCCCGGTCAGCCGCGCGACCTCCGACAGAAAGAACTCGATGCGATGGTCGGGCTGCGGGATCTTGCCCGAGAGCGCGGCCGCGGAGGCCTCGCCGCCGCAGAATTCAAGGATCATCCGCGTCGCAAGGTCGAGCCCCGGCATGAGGAAGGCCGGATCGACGCCGCGCTCGAAGCGGTAGCGCGCGTCGGAGTTGATCCCGAGCCTTCGGCCGGTGCGGGCGATGTTGACCGGGTCCCACAGCGCCGCCTCGATCAGGACGTCGGTCGTCCCCTCGTCGCAGCCCGACGCCGCCCCGCCCATGATTCCGGCGAGCGACAGCGGGCCGCCTTCATCGGCGACGACGATCGCCTCGGGGTCGAGCGCATAGGTCCGGCCGTCGAGCGCGGCGAGCGTCTCGCCCGCGGCCGCGCGGCGCACCGTCAGCGCGCCTCTGACCTTGGCGGCGTCGAACACATGCAGCGGGCGGGCGCGGTCGAAGCTCAGATAATTGGTCACGTCGACGAGCGCGTTGATCGGCCGCAGGCCGATCGCCTTGAGCCGCCGGCGCATCCATTCCGGGCTCTCGCCGTTCCGCACGCCGCGCACGAGGCGCAGGGCGAAGGCCGGGGCGAGCCGGGCGTCTTCGGCCGAAAGCTCGATCCGCGCCGCCTCGGGCGCCGCAAGGCGCGCCTCGACCGGCCCGATCCCGCGCCCCTTGAAGCGCCCGAGGCCGGCGGCGGCGAGGTCGCGCGCGACGCCCTCGACCCCCATGGCGTCCGGCCGGTTCGGCAGCAGGTTGAAGTCGACGACCGGATCGGCGAGGCCCGCGACCTCGGCGAAGGCGGCGCCGACCGGCGCGTCCCCGCCAAGCTCCAGAATGCCCTCGGACTCGGCCGAAAGGCCAAGCTCGGCCCCCGAGCACAGCATGCCGTTCGACTCGACGCCGCGGATCACGCCCTTCGCCAGCGTGACGTTCCTGGCCGGAATGACGGCGCCGGGCGGCGCGAACACGGTCTTGAGGCCGGCGCGCGCGTTGGGCGCGCCGCAGACGACCTGAACCGGCTCGCCCGCGCCGACGTCGACGCGGCAGACCTGCAGCCGGTCGGCGTTCGGATGGCGTTCCGCCGCCACGATCAGCGCGACGCGGAAATCCTTCAGCGCCTCGGCCGGATCGGCGACATGCTCGACCTCGAGGCCGATGCGGGTCAAAGCCCCGACGACCTCGTCGAGCGAGGCCGCGGCGTCGAGATGGTCCTTGAGCCAGGAGAGCGTGAATTTCATGTGCGTTCCGAATGCCGCGCGGCGCGGGCCCAGATGCGCCGCGCCTCAAGTCAAAGTCCGGTCTTCTCTAGCTTCTTCGGACGCCGTCAGGAAACCCCCGCGCGCCGGCCATGGCGCGCGGGGCTTGCGAAACCCTGGTTTTGCGGGCAATCCTGCGCGCGCCGCGCCAGAGCTTCAGCCCGCGGCGACGAAAGGCCCGACATGACCCGCGCTCCGCTCAAGGCCCTGCCGCTTCTGGCCGTTTTCGCCATGGCGACGTTCGCCGGCGCGGCGCGGGCCGCCGATTATTCGGCCGCCCCGGGCGCGCCGCAGGAGGGCGTGCCCTGCTCGATCGGCCAGCCGTTCTGGGAGCCCTCGAAGGCGACCGCGCAGGAGCTCGCCGAGCGCGACGGCTGGCCCGCCGTCTATTACGGCCATTTCTCGGGCGGGCGCCCCTATCAGGACGCCTCCGGCCAGAACCTCGTCGACTGGCGCGACGAGCACATGTGCTTTCCGTCGAGCCGCCAGTGCCAGGACTGGGTCAGATCGTCCCATGCGAGCCATCATGACCCCGAGGGCTGGCGCGGCTGCCTGCTGCTGCGCTGAGCGCAAGGCGGCCGCTCTCAGAAGTTTGATCGCGCGTGGTTAACAGGACATTTACCCTACGGGCGCCAAGGTCGGGCGACGTCCGCAGGAACCGAAGCCATTGCCCCAGACCGACGATTTTCGCGCCGCCGCCCGTCCCGTCACGCTCGTCACCGGAGCGTCCGGCGGCATCGGGGCCGATCTCGCGCGGGTGTTCGCCGAAAAGGGCCATGACCTCGCCCTTGTCGCGCGCGGCGCGCCGGCGCTCGAGGCGGTCGCCGCCGAGATCGAGGCGACGGGGCGCCCGCGCCCGCTGACCTTCGCGCTCGACCTCGCTGAGGCCGACGCCGTCGACCGGCTCGAACGCGCGCTCAGGGGCGCCGGCGCGCGCGTCGAAATTCTGGTCAACAACGCCGGATTCGGCCTCGTCGGCGAGGTCGCCGAGCTGTCCGAGGCCGGGCAGCTCGCCATGATCGACCTCAACGTCAGGGCGCTGACGCAGCTTTGCGTGCGCTTTCTCGCCGACGTGAAGGCCGCGCGCGGCAAGATTCTCAACGTCGGCTCGGTCGTGTCCTATTTTCCCGGCGGGCCCGGCATGGCCGTCTATTACGCCTCGAAAGCCTATGTGCTGTCCTTCACCCGGGGGCTGGCGCAGGAATTGCTTGGCACGGGCGTCACCGTGTCCGCGCTCTGTCCCGGCGTCACGCCGACGGGGTTTCAGGCGCGGGCGGGCTTCGCGTCGGGCCAGCTCGACCGGATCCCGGCGACCTCCTCGCGCAGCGTCGCCGAGGCCGGCTATGGCGGGCTGATGCGCGGGCGACGCGAGATCGTCCCCGGCGCCTTCAACCTGATGGGCGCCTGGCTCATGCCCTTCGCGCCGCGCGGCGCGCTGTTGCAGGCGGTGCGGCGCGCGCAGATGGGGCGCCGCTGACAGGAACAGGACCACAGACCCTTTCAACGAGGCGCGTATTTCCGACGATGGCCATAGCGCACCGACCCAAAGCCGAACCTTCTCCGCGCAAAGCTGAAGCAGCTCCGCGCAAGGTGCTGGTCGTCCTGCACCAGCAGTGCTCGAGCCCGGGCCGGATCGGCCGCCTGCTCGGCGGCTTCGGCCATGAGCTCGACATCCGCCGCCCGCGCTTCGGCGATCCCCTGCCGAAAAGCCTCGCCGACCACGCCGGCGCGATCATCTTCGGCGGGCCGATGAGCGTCAATGACGAGGACGACTGGATCCGCCGCGAGATCGACTGGATCGGCGTGCCGCTGCGGGAAGAAAAGCCGTTCATCGGCGTCTGCCTCGGCGCGCAGATGCTGGCGCGCCATCTCGGCCATCGCGTCCGCGCCCATCCGCAGGGGCGCGTCGAGGTCGGCTATTACCCGATCGACCCGACCGAGCACGGCCATCTGCTGTGCGAGCGCCGCTTCCCGGACCGCGTCTATCAATGGCACCGCGAGGGCTTCGACCTGCCGAACGGCGCGACCCTGCTCGCGCGCGGCCATGATTTCGAGGCCCAGGCGTTCCGCACCGGCCCCTGCGCCATCGGCCTCCAGTTCCACCCCGAGGTCACCCTGCCGATGATCTGCCGCTGGTCGGCGCGCACGCAGGAGCGGCTCGACGCGCCGGGCGCGCGGCCGCTGCACCGCCATTTCGGCGGCTGGCTGCGGCACGACCGCGCCATCTCGCGCTGGTCCTCGGCCTTTCTGCGCCGCTGGATCGACGGCGCGCCGCCCGAGCGGCCGAAAGCGCAGGGCGCCGAAGCCTGCGCCCTCTCCTGAGCCCGGCCGGGGCGTTTTGGACGCCTTCGCGCGATTCCGTGCGATAGCGCACGGCGCCGAATCGGACCTTCGCGCGTTAAGCGTGGCCAGGGCGCGGCGGAAGGCGCCGCGCCCGGCCAAGCTCAAGGACCGTCACATGGGCATGTTCAGCAACATCATGTCGAAGCTTTTCGGCCATTCCTCCGCCCAGGCCGCGCCGGCTTCGGGCGGCGCGCAGGCTCCAGATCCCGCCGGCGCGGCCTCGACCGGCCCGGCGGCGACCCCTGCGGCCGGCGGCGTCGCCGCCTCGCCGACCGCCCTCGTCGACGTCGACGTCGCCCAGATTCTCGACGGCCTCGTCGCCCAGCATGGCCAGAAGCTCGACTGGCGCCATTCGATCGTCGACCTTTTGAAAACGCTCGACCTCGACTCGAGCCTGTCGGCGCGCAAGGAGCTCGCCCATGAGCTTGGCTACACGGGCTCGACCGACGACTCGGCCACGATGAACGTCTGGCTGATCAAGGAAGTTCTGAACAAGCTCAAGCAGAACGGCGGCAAGCTGCCGGCCGATCTCGTCAGCTGACCCTTCGCGCCTCGCGCGCGCGCCCTCCCGCAGCGCGATAAAAACATTCAGGCTGCGCGGATTTCATTCAGTCTGACGCGGCGCCGGTCAGATCCTGCGCCGCGTCGCCGCGCGCCGGCCGCGCGCGGCGCTGGAGCGGCTTTTGCAGGGCGGGCCCCCGTTCCCCACCGGAGGCCCGACATGGATTTCGTGAAACCCGGCGACATGGTCAACGCCATGGCCGATTCCGGCGCGACGCGTTCGCGCCTCAGCGTTCAGGACCTTCTGATTCGCGGCATGGTCGCCGGCGGCCTGCTCGGCATCGCCACGAGCCTCGCCGTCACCGGCGCGGTCCAGACCGGCGTCGCCTTCGCCGGCTCGATCGTCTTTCCGGTCGGCTTCGTGATGATCGTCTGCCTCGGGCTCGAACTCTCGACCGGCAATTTCGCCATTCTCGGCGTCTCCTCCCTCGCCGGCCGCAACGGCTGGGGCGCGACCTGGCGCAACTGGGGCTGGAGCTTTTTCGGCAATCTCGTCGGCAGCCTGATCTTCGCGCTGCTGCTCGCCGTCGCGCTGACCAACGCCTGGAGCACGCCGCCCGCCGGCGTGGCGCAGCGCATCGTCGAGATCGCCCAGGCCAAGACCACGGGCTATGCGGCCTTCGGCGCGGCCGGGCTCGTCACGGTCTTCGTCAAGGCCATGCTGTGCAACTGGATGGTGTGCATGGGCGTGACCATGTCGATGATGTCGACCTCGACCTTCGGCAAGATTTTCGGCGCCTGGCTGCCGATCTTCATCTTCTTCGGCCAGGGGTTCGAGCACGCCGTCGTCAACATGTTCGTGATCCCGGCCGGCATGCTGATGGGGGCCAAGGTGACGGTCGGCGACTGGTGGCTGTGGAACCAGATTCCGGTCACGCTCGGCAATCTCGTGGGCGGGCTCGTGTTCGTCGCCCTGCCCTGGTTCGCGACCTTCCGGCCGACCGCCGCGCCGCGCCCCGCCCCCCGCGAGATGGCCGCCTCCCCGGCCGAATGAGCGGTCAGCCGTCGCCGAGCGGATGCAGGTCGCGCACCATGGCCTTCATGCGCTCGTCGAGCACATGGGTGTAGATCTGCGTGGTGGCGATGTCGGCGTGGCCGAGCAGCTCCTGCACGGCGCGAAGGTCGGCGCCGTTCTGCAGCAGATGGCTGGCGAAGGCGTGGCGCAGCACATGCGGGCTCACCTTCGCCGCCGGCAGCCCGGCGGCGGCGGCGGCGCTCTTGAGCTCCCGCGCAAACGCCTGGCGCGTCAGATGGCCGCTTTCGCTGTCGGCCGGAAACAGAAACGGGCCGGCGGCGGCCGAGGGCCGCAGCCGCTCCAGCGCCGCGCGATAGGCGCGGATCTTCTCCCGCGCCCGCGTCGAGATCGGCGCGAGCCGCTCGCGCCCGCCCTTGCCCCTGACCGCGATCAGCGGCTCGCGCCCGCGCGCGACCGACTTCGGCAGCGCCACCAGCTCCGACACGCGCAGCCCCGTGGCGTAGAGAAGCTCGGTCAGGCAGGCCAGACGCAGGCGGCGCAGCGCCTCGCCAGGCCGGGCGTCGTCGGGCGCGTCAGCCTCGGCCGCGCCAAGCAGCCGGTCGACCTCGGCGACCGACAGGATCTTCGGCAGGGCGCGGCCGCGCCGCGGCCCGTCGACGATGGCGCAGGGGTTGTCGGCGCGCAGCCCGTCGGCCACGAGAAACCGGTGCAGCTGGCGCACCGCCGAGAGCTTTCGCGCCGCCGACGAGGTTTTGAGGCCCTGCGCCTCCAGCCTTTCGAGAAAGGCCGAGACGTTTTCGCTCGCGGCGTCGAGCGGGGTCTTTTCGCTGCGCGCCAGATGGCGGGCGTAATCGTCGAGGTCGCGCGCATAGGCGTCGAGCGTGTTCTTCGCCGCGCCGCGCTCGGCCGCGGCCATGTCGAGAAAGGCGTCGATCAGGGATTTGGAGCGGGCGAGCGGGGTCATCGCGCCTTTGTGCGCGCGGGCGGCTTAAAGGCCGGTGAAGGCTCTACCGGTTGAGCCGCTGCGGCGGGATCGTCTGCACGATCTCGCGCGGCTCGGGCTTCACCAGAACGACCAGCGCATACATGCCGGCGAAGGCGAGGCCCGCCAGAACCGCGACGACCGCGAGGAAGCGCAGAAGCGTCGGCATCAGCCTTCCCTTCCGCCGGCCGCGCCGAACGTCTCGCCTGAAACCGTCTCGCCCGAAAGCGTCTCGCCCGAAAGCGTCTCGCCCGAAAGCGCCTTGCCCTCGTCGCGCAGGGCCAGAAATTCGATCATGCGGCCGGGCGGCGCCCCGGGCGTGCGAAGAAGCGTGAAGTCGGCCGCCCGCGCATGGCCGCCGCGCTCGGCAAGCGCCGCAAAGCGGGTTCCGATCTTTTGCGCATGACGGCGCGCGAGCGCCTCCGCGCCTTTTTCGCGCAACCGCGCGGCGCGCGCCCTGGCTGCGGCCGGGTCGGTCTGCGGCATGCGCGCCGCGGGCGTCCCCTCGCGCGGGGAGAACGGAAAGACATGCAGGTAAGTCAGGCCGCAGTCCTCGACGAGCGCCAGCGTGTTGCAAAACTGCGCCTCGGTCTCGGTCGGAAAGCCGGCGATGAGGTCGGCGCCGAAGGCGATCTCGGGGCGCAGCCGGCGCAGCGCCGCGCAGAATTCGACCGCCTCGGCGCGCGAATGGCGCCGCTTCATGCGCTTTAAAATCAGGTCGTCGCCCGATTGCAGCGACAGATGCAGATGCGGCGCAAGCCGCTCCTCCTCGGCGAAGGCCGCGAACAGCTCGGCGTCGGCCTCGACGCAGTCGATCGACGAAAGCCGCAGGCGGTCGAGCCCCGGCGCGGCCCTGAGGATCGCCCGCGCGAGCCCGCCGAGCCGCAGCCCGCCGCAGTCATAGGAGGTGAGGTCCACGCCGGTCAGCACGATCTCGCGGAAGCCGCGCGCCGACAGTTTTCGCGCGGCGTCGAGGATTTCATCGGGCGGCGCCGAGCGCGACGGCCCGCGCGCATAGGGAATGACGCAGAAAGTGCAGCGATGGTCGCAGCCCGTCTGCACGGCGAGAAAGGCGCGGGTGTGGTCCTCGACGCCCTGCGCGAGCGGGAGCGGCGCGGCCGGCCGCTCCATCACGCCGGGCGCGGCGGCGTCGCGCCGCGACCAGACGACGGGGTCGGATTTGGCGGCGTTGCCGAGCACGCGCGCGACCTCGGGCATGGCGCGGAAACGGCCGGGCTCGACCTCGGCGGCGCAGCCCGTCACCACGATCTCGGCGCCGGGGTTTTCACGGGCGAGGCGGCGGATCGTCTGGCGCGCCTGCCGCGTCGCCTCGGCGGTGACGGCGCAGCTGTTGACGATGATCAGGTTTTCGCGCCCCGCCGCCAGCGCCGCGCGGCGCATCGCCTCGGATTCGACGAGATTCAGCCGGCAGCCGAAGCTTTCGACCCGCACGCCGAACGGCGTTTCGGCCGGCGCGCTCACGCCGCCTCGCCCTCGAACGTCGCGGCGTCGAGCACGGCCTCGAATTCGAATTCGACCGGGCCGGTCATGACCACGCAGTCATCCGCGCGCCACACGATCTCGAGCTCGCCGCCGGGCAGCGCCACGGTCGCGCGCCGGCCGGTGAGGCCGCGCCGCGCGGCGGCGACGAGCGTCGCGCAGGCGGCCGAGCCGCAGGCGAGCGTCAGTCCCGCGCCGCGCTCCCAGACCCTGAGCTCGACGCGCTCCGGCGACACGACTTTCGCGAGCGAAATATTGGCGCGCTGCGGAAACAGCGGGTCATGTTCGAGCTTCGGCCCGACCGCCGCAAGGTCATAGGGCGAAAAATCCGCCACGAAGAAGATCGCGTGCGGATTGCCCATGTTGACCACGGCGGGCCCGCTGAGCGGCGGCGCGCCCGCGACCTCGAGCGCGAGATCGACCGCGCGCGTGTCGGGCGCCGGCCGCGACAGCGGGATCTCGGCGGCCGCAAGGCGCGGTCGGCCCATCTCGACCGAAAAACGCGTCGGCCCGAGCCGCCGGCAGGCGAGCCGCCCGGCCGAGGTCTCGACCTCGACGGCGTCTTCTTCGGCGCCGCGCAGCAGCGCGAAGGCGACGCAGCGCGTGCCGTTGCCGCAGGCCGCCGACTGCGAGCCGTCGGCGTTGAAGATGGTCATGAACGCGGCCGCGCCCGGCGCGCGCGGGTCTTCGAGGACCATGAGCTGGTCATAGGAGAGGCGCGGCGCGGCGGCGAGGGCGCGCGCGTCCTGCGGCCGCACGCGAAGATTTGACCCGCGCAGGTCGAGAACGAGAATCTGGTTGCCGGCGCCGTTCATCTTCCGGCCGCGCCGGCCGGCGAGGGGTGACTGCATGGATCGTCTTGCTGGCGCGGGCGCGGGACGCGCCGCCGCGATGGAGAAAGCCGCTTCTGATATAGGAAAACCGCGCCGCCGCGGCCATCGTTTTATCGGCCGGCTCATCGGCGCGTGCGGCGGCGCCGCGACGCCGCTTGCGGGCGTGCGGGCGCCGGTTTAATCCGGTCTTGCCGGACGGCCGAGGGGCCGCGGGCTGCGAGCGGGGTCGGCCATGGTCATGTGCGGTCGGGTTCAACGGTTTCTTGCGCTGTCCCTTGTCGCCGCCGCGGCGCTGTTCGCAGGCCCTCATTTCGCGCCGACGACGGCGCTGGCCGCGGCCCAGGGCGAGCCGGCCGCGCCCGCTCCGCCCGCGGCGTCAAGCCCGCCCGCGGCGCTTCCCGCCGAGCCGGCCTCGCCCGACGCCGACGCGACGGCCCCGGGGGTGGCCGCCGACGCCGCCGTCGAGACCGTCGACGTGCCGCCCCGCCCGGTCGCGCTCATCGCCGGCGACGCCAAATGGGCCGAAGGGTTCCACGCCATCAGGGGCGCGATCGAAACGGTCAAGGCGGCGATCGCCGCGGCCGGGCTGAAGCAGGCCGGGCCGCCCTTCGCGGCCTTTCTGTCGACCGACGACGAGAGCTTCCATTTCGAGGCGATGGTGCCGCTCGCGGTCAAGCCCGAAGGCGTCAGCGACCTCAAGGACGGGGTCAAGCTCGGCTCCTCGCCCTATGGCCGCGCGATCAAGTTCATGCATCGCGGCGCCTATGACGACATCGACTCGACCTATGACCTCATCACCGCCTATCTCGACGAGAAGGGCCTCGATTCGCGCAATCTGTTCATCGAGGAATATCTGACGCCGACGACCGACCCCGACGACGCCGCGCTCGAGGCCGACATCTATGTGTTCCTGAAATAGCCCGCCTTGTTCGCGCCCGATTCAGCCGCAAAGCGGAAAGGCCGCGCCTTGCGGCCGCGCCGCCAGGGTCCCTATCGTCGGCAGTCGGGCCGGCCTCGGGCGCGCGGCCCCGGGCGCCGAACCGCCAATCTTCCGCGCCGCTCCCGCCGCGGCGCTCACGGAGCGACGTAATGAGCCATCTGCCCGCGGCGCGCGCCCTCGCCTTCGCCGCCGCCTGCGCCCTTCTTCCCGCCGCCCTTCTTCCCGTCGCCGCTGCGGCCGAGAGCGCCGCGCCCGCCCGCCCGCCGCAGTCGCCGGCCGAGCTGCGCCTGTCCTTCGCGCCCGTGGTCCGGAAGGCCCAGCCGGCGGTCGTCAACGTCTACGCCTCGCGCGTCGAGAAGCGTCCGCGCAACCGGCTGTTCGACGACCCGCTGTTCGAGCGCTTCTTCGGCGGCGGGCCGGGCGGCGGGGCGGCGCGCTCGCTCGGCTCCGGCGTGCTGGTCGACCCGTCGGGGCTCGTCGTCACCAATTATCACGTCATCGACAACATGACCGACGTGAAGGTGGCGCTCGCCGACAAGCGCGAATTCGACGCCGACATCGTGCTGCGCGACCAGCGCAGCGACCTCGCCGTGCTGCGCCTCAAGGGCGGCTCGCATTTCCCGGCGATCGAGCTTGGCGACTCCGACGCGATCGAGGTCGGCGACATCGTGCTCGCCATCGGCAACCCGTTCGGCGTCGGCCAGACGGTGACGCAGGGCATCGTCTCGGCGCTGGCGCGCACCCAGGCCGGCATTTCGGATTCGGGCTTCTTCATCCAGACCGACGCGGCGATCAATCCCGGCAATTCGGGCGGCGGCCTCGTCGACATGCAGGGCCGCCTCATCGGCGTCAATTCGGCGATCTTCTCGCAGACCGGCAGCTCGGTCGGCATCGGCTTCGCCATTCCCGTCAACATGGTCAAATCGGTGATCACCGCGGCCAAGACCGGGCAGAAGCTGCGCCGGCCCTGGCTCGGCGCGAGCCTGCAGGCGGTCTCGCCCGAGATCGCCGAGTCGCTCGGGCTCGACCGGCCCTCGGGCGCGCTCGTCGCCGAGGTGGTCAAGGGCGGGCCGGCCGACAAGGCGGGGCTGAAAAACGGCGATCTCATCATGGCCGTCGACGGGCGCCCCGTCGACACGCCGGAGTCTCTCGGCTACCGGCTGTCGTCGCGGCCGGTCGGCGAGACCGCCGCCCTGTCGCTGACCCGCTCCGGCAAGCCGATGACGCTGAAGCTCGACCTCGTTCCGGCGGCCGAGATTCCGCCGCGCGACACGGTGAAGCTGCGCGGCGGCTCGCCCTTCTCGGGCGCGACCGTGGTCAATCTCTCGCCCGCCGTGATCGAGGACATGGGGATCCAGGGCGCGAGCGAGGGCGTCGTCGTGACCGACGTCGAGGAGGGCTCGCCGGCGGCGGAGGTCAATTTCCAGAAGGGCGACCTTGTGCTCGGCGTCAACGGCACGCAGATCCACACCACCCGCGACCTCGAACGCGCCGCGGCCGGGCGGCGCGGCTACTGGAAGCTCGACATCGGCCGCGGCGGCGAGGTGATGACCACCGTGCTCGGCGGATGACCCTGCGGCCCGCCCAGGAAAGCCGCCGATGAGTGACCTCTTTTCCGCCGCGGGCCTCGACAAGTCGGCGCCCCATCCGCTCGCCGACCGGCTGCGCCCGACCGAGCTGTCGCAGGTCGTGGGCCAGGATCATCTCGTCGGGCCGCAGGGCGCGCTGACGCGCCGGCTCGCCTCGGGCTCGCTCGGCAGCCTGATCTTCTGGGGCCCGCCCGGCACCGGCAAGACCACGGTCGCGCGCCTGCTCGCGCATGAGACGAGCTACGCCTTCGTGCAGGTCTCGGCGATCTTCTCCGGCGTCGCCGACCTCAAGAAGCTGTTCGAGGAGGCGCGCGCGCGGCGAAAGATCGGCCAGGGCACGCTGTTGTTCGTGGACGAGATCCACCGCTTCAACCGCGCCCAGCAGGACAGTTTCCTGCCGCTGATGGAGGACGGCTCGATCACGCTCATTGGCGCGACCACCGAGAATCCGAGTTTCGAGCTCAACGCCGCGCTGCTCTCGCGCGCCAGCGTGCTGGTCTTCCGCGCGCTTGACGAAGCGGCGATCGAAAAGATGCTGGCGCGCGCCGAACAGGCCGAGGGGCGCGCCCTGCCGCTCGACGCCGCCGCCCGCGCCGCGCTTTTGCGCATGGCCGACGGCGACGGGCGCGCGGCGCTGACGCTCGCCGAGGAAGTCTGGCGCGCCGCCGCGCCGGGCGAAATCTTTTCCGCCGAAGCGCTCGCCGAGATCGTGCAGCGGCGCGCGCCGATCTACGACAAGGCGCAGGAGGGCCATTACAATCTGATCAGCGCGCTGCACAAGGCGGTGCGCGGCTCGGACCCCGACGCCGCGCTCTATTACCTTGCGCGCATGTTCGACGCCGGCGAGGACCCGCTGTTCCTGGCGCGGCGCGTGGTGCGCATGGCGGTCGAGGACATCGGCCTCGCCGACCCGCAGGCGCTCGTCGTCGCCAACGCCGCCAAGGACGCTTATGATTTTCTCGGCTCGCCCGAGGGGGAGCTCGCCATCGCGCAGGCGGTGATCTATGTCGCGACGGCGCCGAAGTCGAACGCCGCCTACAGGGCCTATGGCGCGGCGCGGCGGCTCGCCAAGGAGCATGGCTCGCTCATGCCGCCGAAAATCATCCTCAACGCGCCGACGAAGCTGATGAAGTCCGAGGGCTATGGCTCGGGCTATGTCTATGACCATGACGCGCCGGACGCCTTCTCGGGCCAGAACTACTGGCCCGACGCGCTCGGGCGCCAGAAGCTCTACGCGCCGACCCGGCGCGGCTTCGAGCGCGACCTGTCGGAGCGCCTCGCCTACTGGGCGCGGCTGCGGCGCGAGCGCGACGGCGGCGGGCCGGACGGCCCGGCGCAGGACGCCGGGCCGCAAGAGGCGCCGCAGCAGGAGGCGCCGCAGCGGGAGGCCGCGCCAAAAGCGCCCGCCCGCGCGCGAAAAGGCGGCGACGCCGGAAGCTGAGGCGAGCCCGGCCCGGGCGTTTCGCGCTTTCGGCGCGCCTGTTCATGCGATATCGTCGCGCATATATCTGGAATCGGCCGCCACGCGGCGCCCGATCGCGCCTCGGTGTTTCGTCATGCGTCATTTTTCGCGCCGCGCGGCGCTGTGTCTCGCCGGTCTCGCCGCCGTCGCCGCCTGGTCGGACGAAGCCGCCGCGCAATGGCGCCGCCGCGCGCAGCCGAAGCTTCACGTGCTCGCCGCCGCCAGCATGCAGACCGCGCTCGACGCCGTCGCCAGGTCGTGGACCGCGGGCGGCAGGCCGCGCCCCGTCATCATCTACGCCTCCTCCGCCGTGCACGCCCGCCAGATCGAGCATGGCGCGCCGGCCGACGTGTTCGTCTCAGCCGACGAAACCTGGGCCGACCATCTCGAAAAGGCCGGGCTGCTCGAGCCCGGCACGCGGCGCAATCTCGTCAAGAACGACCTTGTCCTGATCGCGCCGGCCGATTCGAAGGCCGAGATCAAAATCGAAAAAGGCTTCGACCTCGCCGGCGCGATCGGCGACGGGCGTCTCGCGGTCTGCACGATCGGCTCCTGTCCCGGCGGCGTCTATGCGCAGGAGGCTTTGACCAGCCTCGGCGTGTGGGACAAGGTCGAGCCGCGCCTCGCCCAGGCGAGCAATATTCGCGGCGCGCTCAACCTCGTGGCGCTCGGCGAAGCGCGGTTCGGCGTCGTCTATTTGACCGACGCCAACGCCGAGCGGCGCGTGCGCGTGGTCGGCGTGTTTCCGGCCTGGACGCACAGCCCGATTGTTTATCCCGTGGCGCTCGTGAAGGGCGCGCGCCGCCCCGAGGCCCAGGCTTTTCTCGATTATCTGTTCTCGCCCGCGGCGCAGGCCGCTTTCACCCGGGAAGGGTTCACGCTGATCGCCAAATGAACGGCGAAGCGGCTCGGCGAATGAGCGGCGCGCGGCGCTTGACGCTTCGGCCGCCGAAAGCGGCCAAAGCATTGGCGCGCGGCCGGCGGCCGGCGGGGTCGCCTCAGAACTGGTAGCGCATGCCGCCGACGACGCCATAGCCCTCGATGGTGCTCGAGAAGCGGTAGTCGCCGCGCACGAAGCCGAGCAGCCCGGTCTTGAGGATCTGGCCCGAGACGCCGAAGCCGACCTGGCCGAAGGTGCCGATGCGCGTCACGCTCAGCGGGATGGTCACGCCGTTCGACGAGAAATCGGTGTAGGTGTCGCCGGCGAACTCATGCCACACGCTGCCCGTCAGGAAGGGCTGCAGCGCGAGTTGCGCCTGGTCGAACACATAGGTCGTGCCGACGCGCACGCCGACGCGGCCGAGCGCGCTCTCGAACGGGTTGAACTGGAGCGTGCCGACGGCGCCGGGCCCGAGCGGCACGGGCAAATCGTCGACATAAAGCTTCGAATAGATGAAGGCGAGCGAAGGTTCGAAGAAATAATTGTTCGGCAGGTCGATGCGGTAGCCGAGCGAGCCGTTGACGCCGAGCGCGCCGCCGCTGGTCGAGGCGCCCGAGAGATTGGCGAGCGGCGTGTTGAGGCTGAGGTTCAGGAAATCCTTGCGGATCTGCACGTCGGCGAAGAAATTGTGCCCGGTGACCGCGGCGTAGAGGCCGACGAAGGGCACCGTCGCATAGCCGTTCGAGCTCGGCCCGATCAGGTTGAAGGTGCGGATGCCGACCTGGCCGGCGGTCACGCCGAGATGCGTGTTCCAGCCGCTGTTCTGGATGTTGGCGACGCCGAGGTCGACGCCGGTCTGGAAGCCGTCGAAGTCGGCGCGCACCTCGGAGAGGCTCGAAGCCGCGCCGTTCGGGTTGAACGCCGTCGCGGTCGAGGTGACGTCGTTGCGGCCGTTGGCGACGCGGATCCAGGGGCCGCCGTTCCAGCGGTTGGGCTCCGGGTCGACCGGCTCCGAGATGAAGGCGCTGGCGTTCTGGAAGAAGCCCGTGTTGAGCGCCGAAAGCATGGCGTCGATGCCGGACGGCGCGGCCGAGGCGGCCGAGGTGTTCAGCGTCGAGATCAGGTTGAAGGTGTTGCCCGACTGCTCGATCTCGTAATTGACGATGCCCGGATTGTTGCCGACGAGAAGGCTCGCGCCGGGCGCGACGTTCGCCGCCGAGACGACCGGGATCGGCGTCGCGATCAGGCCGGCCGCGCCGATCGAGTTCAGCTGCAGCGTGGTCGAGCCGCTGAAGGTCCCGACCTTGAGCAGGTCGGCGCGCTGGCCCGCGCCGTTGACGTTGACGTCGATCGCGAAGGCGCCGCCCTGGCCGACATAGTTGGCCGGGCTGAACACGTCGGTGGTCTTGTTGTTGACGAGGCTCAGCACGCCCGCGTTCTGGAAGGTTCCGATGGTCCCGCCGAGCGCGCCGGGCGCCGAGAACACGCCCGTGTTCTGGAACAGCGGCGTCGTCACCGAGCCGCCGGCGATGAACAGCCCCGCGTTGACGATGGCGTTCGAGGCCGTCAGCGTTCCGAGGTTCGAGACGGTCCCCGAGTTGGCGACGTCGGCGACGTTGACGACGCCGCTCACGGCGGTCTCGAAGGCGCCCGCGTTGTTGATCGAGCTCGCATTGCTGATCGAGCCCGAGACGATCAGCGTCGCGCCCGCGGCGATGTTGGTCGCGCCGGTATAGGTGTTCGCGCTGGCGAAGGTCACCGACCCGCCGGCGCCCGTGTTGACGATGTTGATCCCGCCGGGCGTTCCCGCGACCGCGTCGACGAAGGGGCTCGCGAAGATCGAGGTGGAGCCGAACTGGTCGATCGTGTTGGTGCCGGAATTGTCGAGCGTGAAGGTCAGCGCGTAGAGGCCGGTCTTCTGGTCCATGCGCAGCGTGCCGCCCTGGAAGATCGGGTTCAGCGTGGAGCCGAGCGCGCTGGCGAGATGGAACGGCGCCGAAAGGTCGATGTTCTGGCCTTCGATCGGCTTGTCGTTGATCTGCAGCCCGGCGAAGGCGAGGCCGGACTGATAGGCCGTGTCCGACCAGTTGGTGACGCCGAAGACAAGCACGTAATTGCCCGAGCCGATGATCTCGTAGATCGAGTTCACCCAGCCGGTGTAGCCGCAGCCCGCCGCATAACAGGTGTTCGAGGAGGAGCCGAGCTGCTCCCAGGCGGGCGCGCCGGGAATGATCGGCACCGAGGGCGGCGTCAGCGTCGCCGTCACGCCCGGCAGGCCGAAGCCCGGCACGATGGTGCCGGTCGGCTGCGTGCGCGCGGTGAACAGCGTGGTCACGACGTCGCCCGAGGCGGTGCGCAGCTGCGCCCACGAATAGTCGGCGAAGCCCGAACCGTCCGAAGTCACGTAGTTGAAGTCGAATTTCAGCAGGTCGCCGGCCTTGGCGGCGAAAGCGGCCGACGAGAAGGTCGAGCCGTTGGAGCCGCCGACGCCCGGCAGGGAGCCCGCGCCCGAGACGCCGTTGAAGGTCGAGACGTAATTGTAGTTCGGCGTCGTCGTGGCGTTGGGCGGCGTGGTCACGACGCCGTTCGGGGCGGCCTCGCCGCAGTTGCCGACGCAGATCTGGGCCGCGGCCGGGCTCGCCGCCGAAAGCGCGCCCGCCGCGAGAAACACGGCGGCGAACTCCGACCGGAAGCCTGAGGACAATAGGCGCGGAAAATCGCGGCGCGGCGACGCGGCCTTCCGGCCGGCCGGCTTCGGCGTCAACAGCGTCCTGACCATCTCGCGGCTCCGCAACTTGTCCGCAAAAGTCTTAAGCCGCACGAGGATGTGATGGCAATCGCGCCGCTCACGCCGCAGTTGCGGGATAAAATCCCACAAGTCGCCGGGCAGCCATGAGCGCCGTCCGCTCCCCATGAAAATACAATCGGTTAACCACCCCGGCCGGCGCCGGCGTCGAACGCTACGAAAGCGTCGCGTTCCTGGCGAAGACGCTTTTCCCGACCTCTGTTGCCGGCGCGACACAGGCCTCGGCGGCGGGCGCGTCGCGCCGTTTCGTGGAGTAATGCGAGGCGGCCCCGCGCCCGCTCGCCGCGTCGCGGGCGAACAGGATGAGATGATGCGCGATGAGCCCGGTCGAGACGATCGGCTCGATCCGCCGTTCGCGCAGGCGGCGCAGCGCGAAACGCCAGAAGACGCGCCTGTAGTCGCCGCGCAGGCCGACGCGCCACAAAAGCCGCGCCAGCACGACGAGGCCGAAGCCGACGGCGCGCGGCGAGAGGCGCTGGCGGCTCCAGGGGCGCGGCAGGCGGTTCGGCCGCGTCGCCCGCGTCTGGCGCTCGAACCGGGCGTAGAGCGCCTCGGGGGCGTAGGCCCGCGCCATGGCGTCGCGCCACATGGCGAGCGTCTCGTCATAGGGCGCCTTGAACACGACGTTCGATTCGCGCGCCGGGTCCTCGTCGATCCGCCCCTCGCGCGCGAGCCGCTCCCACAGCGGCGTCTTGGGCAGCGCCTGCAACAAATTCATGGTGGCGAAGGGCACGCCGGCCGCCTCGATGAAGGCGAGGATGCGTTCGCCCGTGTCCGGGCGGTCGGTGTCGAGCCCCATGATCACGCCGCAGACCACCTCCATGCCATGGGCGTTGATGGCGGCCACCGCGTCGAGGATCGGCACGGCCATGTTGTGGCTCTTCTGGATCGCCTTCAGGGCCTCGGGCTCGGGCGTCTCGAGGCCGCAGAAGATGGTGTCGAAGCCCGCCTCGCGCATCAGCTTTAAAATGTCGGGCGAGCGGGCGATGTTGAGCGTCGCCTCGCAGGCGAAGCTGACGGCGTAGCCGTTGCGCCGCTGCCAGTCGATGAGATGCGGCAGCAGCGCCAGCAGGGCCTTGCGGTCGCCGACGAGGTTGTCGTCGACGAAATAGACCGTGCCGATCACGCCCTCGGCCAGCAGCGCGTCGAGCTCGGCGAGGAGCTGGCCCGGGCTCTTGAGGCGCGGGACGCGCCCGTAAAGCCCCGGAATGTCGCAGAATTCGCACATATAGGGGCAGCCGCTCGAAAACTGCACATTGCTCAGAAAATAGCTGCGCATCGCGGCGAGGCGATAGGCCGGGACCGGAAACTCCGACATGGGGCGGCGCGCGACCGTCGTGAACGCGACCTGCGCCGCGGGCCGCGCGACGTCGCGCGCGAGGCGCCCGATCAGCGCGTCGGTCGCGTCGCCGAGTTCGCCGACATGCAGATAGTCGAAGTCGGGATAAAGCTCGGGCGCGGCCGAGACCGAGGGGCCGCCGAGCGCCGCGGGCTTTCCGGCGGCGTGGGCGCGCGCGCAGATGTCGTGCAGCTCGCGCTTCTGGATATGCATGCCCGAGGCGAACACCGCGTCGGCCCAGTCGAAATCGGCGGGCGACGCCGCCTCCACGTTCTCGTCGAAGAAGCGCACCTCCCATTCGGGCGGCAGCGCCGCGGCGACGAGCAGCAGACCCTGCGGCGGCATGAAGCCCGTCACGCCCGGGGCCAGCGGCCGCGCATATTCGAAGGTCGCGAAAGACGGCGCGTAGCGCGGAAAAACGCACAGGATCCTGCGTCTGGCGCGCGGCGCGGCGTCGAAATCGGGGTCGGCGCGGGTCAAGGGCGGCGTCCTCCAGGAACTGCGTCGTCTTTCGTCGCGCGGGGACATGCGGGCGTCCCCGCCGCCCGCCCGGCGGGAACGCCCGCGGGAGCAAGACGCCCAGCAGGAACGAGGATCAGGGCGAAGATAAGGGCGTGCGCCGCCGCCGCCAAGCGCGGCCGCACGCCCCTGCTTGTCGCCCCTGCTTGTCGCCCCTGCTTGTCGCCCCTGCCCGGCGCCCGCGCCGGCATTGCGTTCCGCCGGATTCGTGCGACCTTCCCGCTGAGCTTTCCGCCTCCGGCGATTCGTCGGCGTCCGCCCATGCGCGCGTTCCTCCTGCTTCTCGGCCTTCTCGCGGCCTTCCCCCCCGTCGGCGGGGAGCCTCTCGCCGCGGCCGAAGCCTCGCGCGCAAACGTCTGGCGCGCAAACGTCTGGAGCGCGAACGTCTGGAGCGCCGAAGCCCGGCCCGCCGAAGCCCGGCCCGCCGAGAAGGCGCGCGGGGGCGAGGCGCTGCTCGTCGCGGAATCGGGCTACGGCGGCGGGGCGCTCGGCCCTGCGCCCGGCGCCGGCGCGCGGCTCCTTGCGCGTGAGCTTGACCGGCTCGGCTTCGCGACGCGCGTCGAGACCGACCTCGACGCCGCCGCCCTGCGCCGCGCGCTCTCGGGCTTCGCCGGGCGGATCCGGCCGGGCGCGCCGGCGCTCCTGTTCTTTTCGGGCTACGCCGTCACCGCCAGGGGCGCGGTCGTGCTCGTTCCGCTCGGCGCCCGCATCTGGACCGAGGCGGACGCGCGCGCGCAAGGGGTCACGCTCGACGAGGCGCTCGCCGCCATGGACAAGGCCGGGGCCGCGCAAAAGATCGTGATCCTCGACGCCTCGCGCCGAAACCCGTTCGAGCGCCGCTTCCGCAGCTTCTCGGCCGGGCTGACGGGCTTCGACCCGCCGCCGGGGACGCTGCTCCTGTCGGCCGCGGGCGACGGCGAGATCGTCGCCGACGCCGCGCCGGGCGACGGGCCGGCCGGCCTGTTCGTCTCGGAGCTCGTCAAGGAGCTGCGTGCGCCCGATTCGAGCCTCGACGACGCCTTCGCGCGCACGCGGCTCGGGGTCGCGCGCGCGAGCGGCGGGCGCGAGACGCCGGCGTTCCGCTCGACGCTCGACGCGCCGCTGTTCCTGTCCGCGGCGCAGATGGGGCCGCTCGCCTCGCCGATCGTGCATGAGGACAATCCGGCGACGCTCGACGCGGGCCGCTTCGGCCCGCCCGAGGGGCTGCGGCCCGGCGTCGCCTTCCGCGACTGCGCCGACTGCCCGAGCCTCGTCATCGCGCCGGCCGGCGAATTCCTGATGGGGTCCGAAGAGTTCGCGGCCGAGCGCCCGGTCCATGCGGTCAGGATCGCGCGGCCCTTCGCCATCGGCCGCTTCGAGACGACGCTCGGCCAGTGGGCCGCCTGCGTCGCCGACGGCGGCTGCGGCGGGCGCAGGCTCGGCGACGGCCCGAAGGACGCGCCGGCGGCGGGCCTGAGCCGGACCGACGCCGAAGCCTATCTCGCCTGGCTCTCGAAAAAGGCCGGCGCGCGCTACCGCCTGCCGAGCGAGGCCGAATGGGAATATGCCGCGCGCGCCGGATCGACGACGAAATTCTGGTGGGGCGACGAGCCGGGGACCGGGCAGGCCAACTGCCGCGGCTGCGGCGGGCCGGGCCGCCCGACCGTGGTCGGCGCCTTTCCGGCGAATCCGTTCGGCCTTTACGACGTCGCCGGCAATGTCGCCGAATGGGTCGCCGACTGCTGGCGCGACTCCTACGCCGCCGCCCCGGCCGACGGCGCGCCGGCGCTTGTCAGGGGCTGCCGCCTCGGCGTCGCGCGCGGCGGCGCCTTCGACGCCGGCCCCCGTTTCGTGCGGTCCGCCTCCCGCCTTCCGGCCGATCAGGAGCTGCGCTATTATGCCAACGGCTTTCGCGTCGCGCGCGACCTCTATTGACCCCGCCCCGCGCCGGGCGAAGGCCGCCCGCCCGCACCCGCCTCTCCCGCCCGCGACGATCCATGCGCCCTGACTCCAAGACCCGCCGCCTCGCGCTCGCCGCGCTCTGCCTCGCGCCGGCGCTCGGCCTCGCGCCGGCGGCCGCCGACGACGCGCCGCGCGAGGGCGCCGGGCGCGCCGGGGAAAACGCGAGGCAGGGCGTCCCGGTCGAGGTGGCGCAGGCGTCGGCCGGCTGCTTCTCCGAAGCGATCCGCCTTGGCGCCTATCTCCAGCCGCGCGCCGACGCCGTGGTCGTCGCGACGCTCGACGCCTACCAGGTCGCCGAAGTGTTCGCGCGCGAGGGCGACGCCGTGGCCGAGGGCCAGCCGCTGGCGCGGCTGCAGCGCGTCGAGGGGCCAAACCCCTATCCGCCGGGCATGGGCCCGCCGGCCGCGGGCCCGCCGCTGCCGGCCTCGATCGTGCTGCGCGCGCCCGCCGCCGGGACGATCATCGAGACGCGGGCCGGCGTCGGCGCGACCTCGCTGCCGCAGACGCCGCTGTTTCGCATCGCCGTCGACGGCCTGATCGAGGCCATGGTCCAGGTTCCGAGCGTGCATCTTGGCGTGCTGAAGCCCGAGCAGCCGGCCGTGGTCGTGCTCGAGGACGGGCGCGAGCTCGAAGGCCGCGTGCGCCGCATCGGCGGCGCGGTCGACCCCAAGACCCAGATGGGCGAGGCGCGCGTCGCCTTCGCGCGTGACCCTGCGGCCCATGTCGGCCGGCTGGCGCGGGTCAGGATCGAGGCCCGCCAGAGCTGCGGCGTGGCCATTCCGGGCTCGGCGATCTTTTACTCCAACGAAGGCCCGAGCGCGCAGATCGTGCGCGGCCGCGTGGTCGAGACGGCGCGGGTGCGGCCCGGCCTGCGCGCCGGCGCCGACGTCGAGATCCGCGAGGGGCTGCGCGCCGGCGACCTCGTGGTGCTCAACGCCGGCGGCTCGCTGCGCGACGGCGACGTCGTCTCGCCCATCCTCAAGGCGGAGCCAAGGGCCGCCGCGCCGGAGCGCAACTGATGGCGGTCAACGTCTCGGCCTATTCGATCCGCAATCCGCTGCCCGCGGTGGTGCTGGCGCTGGTCCTGCTCGCGCTCGGCCTGACGAGCTTCATGCGGCTGCCGATCACCCTGCTGCCCAACGTCGACCAGCCGATCGTGACCATCGCGGTGGCGCAGTTCGGCTCGGCCCCGGCCGAGCTCGAAACCCAGGTGACGCGCCCCGTCGAGGACGCCGTCGCCGGCGTCGAGGGGGTGCGGCACGTCATCAGCCAGGTGAGCGACGGGGTCTCCGTCACCACGGTGACGCTGGCGCTCGGCGTCGACGTCGACCATGCGCTGAACGACGTCAAGGACGCGGTGACGCGCATCCGCGGCTTCCTGCCGCGCAACATCTCCGAGCCGCTGATCCGCCAGGTCGGCGTGGTCGGCGCGAGCATCCTGACCTACGCCGCGCTCGCGCCCGGCAAGACGCCGGAGCAGCTCTCCAATTTCGTCGACGACGTGGTCAGGCCGCGCCTGCAGGAGACGCGCGGCGTCGGCCATGTCGAGCGCGTCGGCGGCGTCGACCGCGAGATTCTCGTCTCGCTCGACCCGGCGCGGCTCAACGCCTTCGGCCTCACCGCCTTCGACGTGTCGCGGCGGCTGCGCGGCTTCAACCTCGACCTCGCCGGCGGGCGCGCCGAGCTTGGCGGCCAGACGCAGGCGATCCGCACCATCGCCGGCGCGCGCACGCTCGACGAGCTCGCCGGCCTCGTCATCGCCCTGCCGCGCGGCGGCGCGGCGCGGCTCGACGAACTCGGCCTCGTCACCGACACGGTGGCCGAGCCCGCGGCCTTCGCCCGGCTCGACGGCGAGCCGATCGTCGCCTTCTCGATCCAGCGCTCGAAGGGCGCGAGCGACGTCTCGGTCGCGGCCGAGGTCGAGAAGAAAGTGGCCGAGCTCGTCGCCGCCAATCCGGGCGTCGAGCTGAAGCTGATCGACTCCTCGGTCGCCTATACGCTCGGCAATTATCATTCGGCGATGAGCACGCTGTTTGAGGGCGCGATCCTCGCCGTGGTCGTGGTGTTCGTGTTCCTGCGCGACTGGCGCGCGACGATCATCGCCGCCGTCGCCCTGCCGCTGTCGATCATCCCGGCCTTCTTCGTGATGGACGCGCTGGGCTTCACGCTGAACCTCGTGAGCCTGCTCGCGATCACGCTCGCCACCGGCATTCTGGTCGACGACGCCATCGTCGAGATCGAGAACATCGTCCGCCACATCCGCATGGGCAAGACGCCGTTCCAGGCGGCGATCGACGCCGCCGACGAGATCGGCCTCGCCGTCGTCGCGATCAGCCTGACGATCGTCGCGGTGTTCGCGCCGGTCAGCTTCATGAACAACATCGCCGGGCAGTATTTCAAGCAGTTCGGCCTCACCGTCTCGGCCGAGGTGCTGTTCTCGCTGCTCGCCGCGCGGCTGATCACGCCGATGCTCGCGGCCTATTTCCTGACCTCCCACGGCCACGCCGAGGACCGCGAGGGCCCGCTCGTCTCGCGCTACGCCGGCCTCGTCGCCTGGTCGGTCGAGCGGCGCTATCTCACCGTCGCCGTCGGCTTCGTGCTGTTCGCGCTGTCGATCCTGTCGGTCAGGCTGATCGGCACCGACTTCCAGCCGACGCAGGACGCCGGCCGCTCGCATCTCGCGATCGAGCTGCCCTCGGGCTCGACGCTGGCCGACACGGAGGCGCTCGCCGACCTCGTCCAGAAGCGGCTGCGCGCGCGGCCCGAGATCGCCCATGTGTTCGTCGACGGCGGGCGCATTCCGCCCGCGACGCGCGACGTGCGCAAGGCCTCGATCACCGTCAATTACGTGCCGCGCGGGGCGCGCTCGAAATCGGTGCGCGCGCTCGAGGACGAGATCGCGGCCGAGCTCGCCGGCGTGCCCGACGTCCGCGCCTGGTTCGTCGACGACTACGGCCAGCGCCCGGTCTCGCTGATCGTCACCGGGCCCGACGCCGTCACCGTCTCGACCTACGCCGCCGAGCTCGCCGCCGAAATGAGCCGCATCCCCGCGCTCGCCAACGTCATCGCGGCGACCTCGCTCGAGCGGCCCGAGCTTCTGGTCAAGCCCGACCGCGAGGTCGCGGCGCGGCTCGGCGTCTCGACCGAGGGGCTGTCCGAGACGCTGCGCGTCGCGACCATCGGCGACGTCGGCCCGGCGCTGTCCCAGTTCAACGTCGACGGGCGCCAGATCCCGATCCGGGCCAAGCTCGACGCCGAGGCGCGCTCGCAGAAAGACATGCTCGAGGCGATCGGCGTCTCGACCGGGGCCGGGCCGGTGCTGCCGCTCGCCGCGATCGCCTCGGTCGAGCTCGGCCAGGGCGAAGCCGCGATCTCGCGCTTCGACCGCCAGCGCCAGGCGCAGATCCAGTCGGCGCTGGCCCCGGGCGCGACGCTCTCCGACGCCGAGGCGGCGATCTGGGCGCTGCCGCTGATGCAGAACCCGCCGCAGGGCGTGCGCGTCGGCAAGTCGGGCGACGCCGAGGCCATGGCCGAGCTGATGTCGGGCTTCTCGGAGGCCATGCGCAACGGCCTCATCATGGTCTACGCCGTGCTCGTGGTGCTGTTCGCGAGCTTTTTGCAGCCGATCACCATCCTGTTCTCGCTGCCGCTCTCGATCGGCGGCGCGATCCTCGCGCTGCTCATCACGCAGCGGCCGATCTCGATGCCGGTGATCATCGGCATCCTGATGCTGATGGGCATCGTCACCAAGAACGCGATCATGCTGGTCGACTTCTCGATCGAGGCGATGCGCGAGGGCATGGCGCGCACGCGCGCCATCGTCGAGGCCGGCAAGAAGCGCGCGCGGCCGATCGTCATGACGACCATCGCCATGGTCGCCGGCATGGCCCCGAGCGCGCTCGGGATCGGCGCCGGCGGCGAGTTCCGCTCGCCCATGGCGATCGCCGTGATCGGCGGGCTGATCGTCTCGACCGTGCTGTCGCTGCTGTTCGTGCCGGCCTTCTTCGCCATGATGGACGACGCCGGCAAGGGCGTGTTTTCGCTGTGGCGCCGCTACGCCGGCGGCGCGCGGGACAAAAACGCGCGGGAGCCGGGCCAGACCTTCATGAAAAAGCCCGCGGACGAGCCGCGGGCGTGACCGGCTCGGGCGGCCCCGGCCTCACCAGAGGCCGGGCCCGGCGTAGAACGGCGAGGAGGTCCAGCCGCCGTCCTGCCCGTACCAGCCCGCGAAGAAGGGCGTGCCGACGCCGTCGATCGGGTTCATCACGCCATAGCGATAGGGCGCATTGCCGACGACGCCGTAATAATTGGCGCGCAGCGCGTCCGACATCATGGCGAAGCGCACCGGATTGCTCCAGCGCGGCGCCCGCTCCCCGCGCGCGGCG
Organism: Methylocella sp.; assembly: GCF_044226135.1. Taxonomy (NCBI): domain Bacteria; kingdom Pseudomonadati; phylum Pseudomonadota; class Alphaproteobacteria; order Hyphomicrobiales; family Beijerinckiaceae; genus Methylocella; species Methylocella sp. The sequence continues at coordinate 134,465 of NZ_JBGAHM010000002.1, forward strand.
TAGCGGGCCGCCCCGGCGCGGACGCCGGCCGGAAGCGCGTAAAAACCGAGCCCGGAGCCGGGCGCGCCGACGAGCGGCGCAAAGCCGGTTCTCCGCCCCGGCCCATAGTCGAGCCGGCCGCCGGCGCGGGCGACGCTGCGCCCTTCGGCGATGCGGCCGCGCCGCGCCGCGACCCGCGCCTGCGGCGCGACGGATTTCTGCGCGCGCGCCTGCGCGGCGCGGGGCGCGGCCTCGGCGCGCGAAGCCAGCGCGTCCGAAACCGTCAGCGCGCCCGTCGCCGCGGCGGCGAGGGCGAAAGCGAAGATCGAAGGTCTTGAGACGACCCGCAGGCTGGAGGCTGGATGGCTGGACGCTGGATGGCTGGACGCTGGATGGCTGGACATGGGTCCGCTCCCTTGAGGGCGCGCCGCCTGGGGCGGCCGCCCTTTCGTCTACATACATGGAGCGTGCGCCGCGCCGGTTCCAGACCCGGATACGGCGCAGGCGCGCCGGGCGACGAACGTCGCGGCGCAAAAAAGCCCGCGGCGGGCGCGGGCTTCGCTTCGTGCGGACCGGATTAAAGCGCGCCGGCGCTCACCAGCCGTCGAAGGGCAGGTCGGGCGAGCCCGCGCCCGGGGCCGACATATTGCCGCCGCCCGTGGCGTAATAGCCCCCGAAAAAGGGCGTTCCCACGCCGTCGTTGGCGTTGAACACGCCCTGCCGCGCGCCGCTCATGGGACCTGCCGGCACGAAGTTCGCGTCGTCGACCGCGCCGGCCGTTTCGGCGTAGCGCACGGCGTTGTTGCGATAGGTCGCCGGCGGCGGGCCGGGCGGCAGATAGCTTTGCGCGCCCGGCGAGCTGCCATGGCCGCCGACGGTGGCGAGGGCGCCTTTCGCGCCGCCCGGCAGCGCATAGAAGCCATAGCCGGATTCAGGGTCGCCCTGCAGCGTCTGATAGCCCGAGCTCGGGCCATAGGAGACGCGGCCGCGCCCCTGCGCCGCCGCCGGCGCGCAGACGGCGAGCGCGCCCGCCGCCGCTCCGGCCAGAGCCAAACCCGCCATGCGCAGCCTCATCCGACCCTCCGCCGCGGCCGATCCCGATCCTCGATCGAAACTCGCGCCCGCCCGAGGCGCAATAGCGCGGAACGGCCGCAAAATCCAGCGCCTCTCGCCTCACCCCCCGAGCATGGCCCCGGCGAGGGCGCGGCCGGCGCGCAGCTCGGCCTCATGCTCGCGCACCGGGTTGAAGCGCGCCGGCACGGCGGCGAGATCGTCGTAAAATTCGCGCTGCGTCGTCTTCAGCCGGCGCATCAGCTCGCGCGGGCTCGGCGTCAGGCGCTGGTCGTTGTCGAGGAATTTTTCGGGCCGCCGCAGCGGCTCGTCGTCGTGGCCGCCGAGCAGGCCCGCGAGGTTGCGCTCCGACATATAGATGTTGGTCACGACGATCGCGACATATTCCTCGAAATTGTCATAATCCCGGTAGTCGTCGCCCGGCGCGTTCGGCTCCTGCAGGCCGCGCGCCTGTCGCGCCGCGTGGACGAGCTCGTGAAAGATCACGACGTCCGGCTGGTCGGCGTCGGCCTTCGAGTTCGCCGCGCGGCCCGGCCCCCACAATTGCGGCGTGTAGCGGATCAGCGAATTGGTCCCGCGCCCGGTCCCGACGCGGCGCCGGCCGCCGGACCTGAAGCGCACGCCGCGCGCCGCGGCGTTGACCGTGTCGTCGACGCCGGAGCGCACGCTCGCGCGCGGGATCGCGTCGGCGTTGAGCGGATCGTCGATGTTCCAGTTGGGGACGAAGCGCGCGACATGGCGCGAGCGGCCGATCTCGGCCAGCACGGCGCGCCCCGCCGCCGCGCGCGGCAGCGGCTCGAACTGCCGCGCGAGCCGGGAGCGGAAATCGGCCGCGTCGCGCCGGTAGCGGTGGACGAGCAGGCGGAAGGCGCGGTCGTCGAGCGTCTGGTCGAGCCATTCCATCCAGTCGCCCATCGGCCAGAACGGCGCGGCGACGGCCGGAAAGCGCGGATCGACCGGCGTGTCGGGCGGCTCGACGAGATCGCCCGTCTCGTCGATCGTGGCGTGGCGCTCGATATAGTCGTCGATCCGCCAGCGCGGCCACATGCCCATCGCCGCCTCCCTTCAGCGCCCGGTCGCGCGAAAAATCTCAGCCGGCCGACCGCGTCGGCGCGGCGTCCTCGGCAAGGCCCAGGATCTGATAGGCCTCGATCGGGCGGCGGAACCCCTTGAGCGTCATCGGTTCGAGCGCGCGGGCGAGGAACAGCCCCTCGTCGAGAGCGTGATAGGCGCGCGCGGCGATGACGATCTCGCCCGACTTCGCTTCATCGCACAGGCGCGAGGCGAGGTTTGTGACGCTTCCCACAGCGGAATAGTCGAAACGGCGCTCGAAGCCGATGCGCCCCAGTGTGGCGTAGCCGCTGGCGACGCCGATGCCGAAGCCGAGCTCATGGCCGAGCTTGCGCCAGACCTTGGCGCGCGCGGCGATCGCCTCCATCATGTCGAGCGCCATGCGCACGGCGCGCTCGGTGTGCTTTTCGCAGGGCAGCGGATCGTTGAACAGGATCAGCATGCCGTCGCCGGCGAAGCGCTCGAGCGTCGCCTCATAGCGGTCGATCAGCGCGCCGAGCGTCTCGTGGTAATCCTTCAGCACGCGCATCACCTCCTCGGGCTCGGCGAGCTCGGTGAAGGCGGTGAAGCCGCGCAGGTCGCAAAACAGCACGCTGACCTCGCGGCGGTGGCTTTCAAGCAGGCCCTTCGCCTCGTCGCTCGCGGCGATGAGGTCGGCGATCTGCGGCGAGAGAAAGCGCTTGAGCCGCCCCATGCGCTCGATCTCGCCGACCTGGTCGACGACGCGCCGCTCGAGCGTGGCGTTGAAGGCCGCGAGCTCGCGCGTCTGCTCGGCGAGCTTGCGCGCCTGCGTCTGGGTCAGGTCGTGCAGGCTCTTGATGCGCAACATCGAGCGGACCCGGGCGACGAGCGCCGCCTGGTCGAAGGGCTTGGTCAGATAGTCGTCGGCGCCGGCGTCGAGCCCGGCCACGACGTCGGTGCGGTCGGCCTTGGCGGTCAGCAGGATCACCGGAATGAAGCCGAGGCTGTCGTCGCGCTTCAGCTCCCGGAGCACGGCGACGCCGTCGAGCTTCGGCATCATGATGTCGAGCAGGATGAGGTCCGGCAGCTCCGAGCGCGCTTTGGCGAGGCCCTCCTCGCCGTCGCCTGCGGTGATGATGCGGTAGCCATGCGCCGCGAGCCGCACGACCACGATCTCGAGGTTTTCAGGCACGTCGTCGACGGCGAGGATCAGCGGCGGATCATGCATGTGCGTTCAGGCTTTCTCAGGCCGCCGCCTTCTGGCGCTCGACGCGGATGGGAATGAGGATGGTGAAGCGCGCGCCCTCGCCGAGCTGCGAGGCGACCGAGATCGAGCCGCCGTGCATGTCGATGAAGCGCTTCGAGATCGAGAGGCCGAGGCCGGTGCCGCCCTTGAGCCGCGTCGCCGTGTTGTCGCCCTGCTGGAACGCCTCGAAGATGCGCGCCTGGTCCTGCGGCGCGACGCCCGGCCCGGTGTCGGCGACGACGATCTCGAACAGGGCGTCGAGCGTGCGCGCGCTGATCTTCACCGAGCCCACGTCGGTGAACTTGATGGCGTTCGAGAGGATGTTGATCAGCACCTGCGTCAGCCGGCGCTCGTCGCCGCGCCCGAGCGGCATGTCGTCCTCGATCTCCTGCTCGAACGCGAGCCCCTTGCCCTTGGCCAGCGAAAAGGTGGTGCCGACCGCCTGCTCGACCACGGCGCGCAGCGAATAGTCGTCGAGCGCGAGCGCGAGCTCGCCGGCCTCGAGCTTCGACAGGTCGAGCACGTCGTTGATCAGCCCGAGAAGATGCGCGCCCGAGCTCTCGACGCGCTCGAGCACCGGCCGCGCACGCTCGGGCAGCTCGCCGTAGAGCCCGTCGCGCAGCAGCTCGGCGTAGCCGAGGATGGCGTTGAGCGGGGTGCGCAGCTCATGGCTCATGTTGGCGAAGAAGCGCGACTTGTGCTCGCTCGCGAGCGCCAGCTGGCGCCCGTTCTCCTCGACCGCGCGGAACAGGCGCGCGTTGCGCATGGCGAGCACGGCCTGATGCGCGAAGGTCTGCATCAGGCTGATCTTGTTCGCCGCGAAGACGCGCGGCCTGAGGCTTTCGACGACGAGCGCGCCGAGCGCGCCGTCATGCGCCACGAGCGGCACCACAAGGGCCGAGCGGAAGCCCGCGGCGAGCGTCGCCGCGCGCAGCGGAAAGCCGGGGCAGTCGGCGATGTCGGCGACCTCGACGGTGCGGCCGTGCTCGGCGACCTCGCCGAGCAGCCCGTCGAGCCGGGTCAGATGCACCTCGCGCATGGCGGCGACGAAGGAGGGGTCGAGCCCGTGCGCCTCGGCGAGATGGAAGGCGCAGCGCTCGCGGTCGAAGGCGTAGAGCGCGCCGCCGTCGGCCTCGGCGAGCTCGACGGCCCGGGTCAGCGCGGTCTTGAGCACCAGCTTGAGGTCGAGCGAGGCGGCGAGCGCGCGGCCGATCTCCTCGAGGGCGCGCAATTCGCGCACCGAGCGGGCGAGATCCTGGGTGCGGTCCTCGACCTTCTGTTCGAGCCGCGCGTAGAATTCGCGCAGCTGCGCCGCCATCCGGTTGAACTCGTCGGCGAGCATCTCGATCTCGTCGCCGGTGCGCACCTCGATCGCCTGGCCGAAGTCGCCCGAGGCGAGCCGCGCCGCGCCCTGCTGCACGGCGTGCAGCGGCGCCGTCATGCGCCGCGCGAGCAGCACCGCGGCGCCGACGCAGAGCGCGAGGCCGAGCGCGAACAGCCACAACAGGCGCAGCAGCAGGCCGCCGACCGGCTTCAGCGCGTCGGACGCCGGCTGCTCCACGAACACGCGCCAGCCGGTATAGGGCGTCACGGCGACCGCCGAGAGCACGGAGGCGCCGTCGGGCGTCTCGCCGGCCTCGACCGGCGCGTCGCGGAGCGCGGCGCGCACCTGCGGCAGCGCCGGATAGCCTTTCGCGCGGGCGAGCATCGCCGCCTCGGTGTGGGCGATGAGCAGGCCGTCCTGCGTCGTCACATAGATCGAGAGGTCCGGCGTCGCCTGCGCCCTCGCGCGCACGGCGCGCAGCGCGTCGGTCAAAAAGTCGAGATCGACCTCGGCCACGGTGAAGCCGCCGTCGCGGCCGGCGTGGGCCATGGCCACCTGCATGCGCGGCGCGCCCTCGGCCGGAAAGGAGACCGGGCCGAACCAGGCGGCGTCGGGCCGCGTCTCGCGCAGCGCGGCGGTGAGCTTCCAGTCGTCGCCCGAAAAGGTCGCGCCGGCGCGGGTGAGCGTCGCCGTCTCCTTGCCGGCGCGGTCGATCTGGGCGATCTCGACGATCGCCGGGACGGCGGCGAGAATGCGGCGGTAGTCTTCGAGCCGGCGGTCGGGCGCCGACGCGCTGGCCCGCGTCGCCCAGCTGATCTGGCGCTCGATCTCGCCCATGAACTGGCCGATGCGCCGCGCCGTCATGTCGGCCTTCTCGGCGTCGGCGCGCAGGATGGCGCCGCGCGCGTCGCGATAGGTGATCCAGACGTCGACCACGCCGCTGATGGTCAGCACGAAGGCGACGAGGCCGACGAAATAGGCGATATATTTGCCGGACAGGCTGCGCCGGCGGAAGTCGGACGCCGCGCCGGCGGGCGCGCGTCCCCCGGCCCGCGCGCGCGCCGGCCCGGGGGAAGTGTTTTGCGCAGGCGTCGCCGGCACGCTCGTCATGTCGCGCGTCATTCCCCTTCGCGGCCCGCCCCGCCCCGCCCATGGGCGTGGAGCGGCTGCGCCTTCAGGCCCGGCCCGACGCCCGAAAGCTCACTTGAGGCGCGACCAGCTCTGTCCGCCGCAGATCACGCCGCCGAGCACGCAGCCCTCGACCTTCAGCGTCTGCTCGCCGCGCATCGAGATATAGCCGTTATATTTGGTTCCGCTGCGCGCGTCGACGATCACGCCCGCCCATTGCTCGCCCGAGGGCTTCATGGAGAGGAGCACGGGGCGCCCGACCATGGCCGGGTCCTTGGCCGTCGCCACCGCGCCGCAGAGCGCGCCGCCGCCGCAGCCGCGGATGCGCACGCTCGCCGAGCCGTCCGCGATGCGCCAGTCGCCGATGGGGTCGGCAAGCGCCGGCGCCGCCGCGAACAGGCCGCAGGCCGCGACGACGGCCGGAAAAAACGCGACGCGGCCCTGCGCGCGAAAGGCCTTAGGTCCGAATCCTGGCAAGGTCATGGGCGATCTCGTGAGGGCAGGTCTGTTGGCGGCGGTCTGTTGGCGGCGGTCTGTTGGGGGCAGGTCTGTTGGGGGCAGGTCTGTTGGGGGCAGGTCTCTTGGGGGCAGGTCTCTTGGGAAAAAGTCTCGGGCCGGCGGCTTTTTGAAAACGGTTGTTGAAAGCGGTTCCTGCGCCGCCTTCCGGCGGCCGCGCCGATCGCGGCCGGCCCGCAGTCCCGGCCCTCGCCAGCGACGACGATAGCGCGCGGGGCGAAGCGCCATGTGCGGGGCCGCACGCGCCGCGCCGCCGCCGCAACGCCCGCGCCAGTGTAGCATAGGGCGCCGGCGCGCAAAGCCCGCCGCGCCGCCGCAGGGCCGGCCCCGCCGCCGCCTGTTCGCCGTCACTTTTTCGTGCGGGCGGCAAATCCGCTTGGAGAGCAACTTGGAAGTCTTCTAGACGCGCCGCCGCGCGCGACGCTCGCCCGCGTCGCGCATGTCGATGTTTTCAAATGCGCTTCAGCCCTATGCGCAAAAAAACTGGAATAGGTCGAGAGTGCGCGCGAAGCCTTGGCGCCGACGCCGCGCGCATTATGGTCCGCGCCGACGGCGTTGACGCGCCGCCTTCTCCAACGTCTTCAAGGATGAACGCCGATGCGCGCGAAATTCCTCATGGGCGCGGCCGTCGGGCTCGTCGGGCTCGCCGGCTCGGCCTTCGCCGACGCGCCGAAGCCGCGCGCCGTGATCGTGCATTACGCCGATCTCGCCAACGCCATGTATGATTCTTCCTATCTCGCCGCGAAGGAGATGCAGGCGGCGGTCGACGCCTTCCTCGCCGCCCCGAGCGCGGCGACGCAAAAAAAGGCGCAGGACGCCTGGAAGGCCGCCCGCGTCTATTACCAGCAGACCGAGGCCTATCGCTTCGGCAACAAGGCCGTCGACGCCTGGGAAGGCAACGTCAACGCCTGGCCGCTCGACGAGGGCCTGATCGATTACGTCGACAGGGCGTCCTATGGCGAGTCGTCCGACGAGAATCCGCTCTACACGGCGAACATCGTCGCCTCGAAGAGCGTGCGCGTCGGCAAGAAGACGATCGACGTCTCGAAGATCACCGGCAAGCTGCTGCATGAGCTGAATTCGGCCGGCGGCGTCGAGGCCAATGTGGCGAGCGGCTGGCACGCGGTGGAGTTTCTGCTGTGGGGCCAGAACCTGCACAAGGAGGGCACGGTCGCGGGCGAGCGCCCCTACACCGACTACGACCTCAAGAACTGCACCCATGACAATTGCGGCCGCCGCGCCGAATTTCTGAAGGTCGCGACCGCGCAGCTCGTCGACGACCTCAAGGAGATGACGGAGTCCTGGGCCCCGAAGGGCGAAGCGCGCGGAGAACTGCTCAAGAAATCCGACAAGCAGGCGCTCGCGGCGATCTTCACCGGCCTCGGCTCGCTCTCCTATGGCGAGCTCGCCGGCGAGCGCATGAAGCTCGGCCTGATGCTGCACGACACCGAAGAAGCGCATGACTGCTTCTCGAACAACACCCAGAACGCCCATTATTATGACGAGATCGGCATCCGCGACGTCTATTACGGACGCTTCACGAAGCCCGACGGCGCCGAAGTGACCGGCCCCTCGGTCGCCGACCTCGTGCGCGCCGCGGACCCCAAGATCGCCGACGAGATCGACGCCAAGTCGAACGCGGCGCTCGCCGCCCTGAAGGCGCTGAAGGACACGGCCGATTCGGGCGAGATCCTCTACGACCGCATGCTGGCCGAGGGCAACGCCAAGGGCGCCAAGCTGATCCAGGACGGCGTCGACGCGCTCGTCGCCCAGGCCCACGCCATCGAGCGCGGCGTGGCGGCGCTGAAGCTGCAGGTCAAGGTCGAGGGCTCGCAAAGCCTCGACAATCCCTCGGCCGTCGGCAAGAAGAAGTCCTGAGGGAGCGGGCCCATGATCTCGCGGCGCGGCCTTCTTGCGGGAACGGCGGCTCTTGGCGCGGGGGCGGCGCTCGGCGCCGTCGCCGCGCCCGCGCTGGCGCGCATGGCCAGCGGCGCGGCGGCCGCGGACGGGCTCGCCCCTGACGCGCCGACGCGGCGGCTGTCGCTCTTTGCGGGCGAGATGGACGCGCCCCTGCTCGGGCCGGGCAAGCCCCTGACGAAGCGTTTCTGCGCCTATAACGGAACGCCGCTCATGAGCTGGCGCGCGCCCCAGGGGACGCGCCTGCTCGTCGATTTCGAGAACCGCCTGCCGTCCGCGACCACCGTCCACTGGCACGGGATCCGCACGCAGAACGCCTTCGACGGCGTCGCGCCGCTGACCCAGAAGGCGACGCCGGCCGGCGGGACCTTTCATTATGAAGTGCCGCTCCTCGACGCGGGCTTCTATTTCATCCACCCCCATTGCGACGAGACCGGCCAGGTCGGGCGCGGCCTCGCCGGCCTGCTCATCGTCGACGACCCGAAAGAGACCGCCGTCTTCGACCTCGAACATGTGGTCGTGGTCAAGGACTGGCGCCTTGGCGAAGACGGCCAGTGGCTCGCGCCGATGTCGACCGACGACGGCGCCTCGACCGCCGGCACCTTCGGCACGGTGCGCGCGACCAACGCCTCGACGACGCCCGCCCGCGTCGAGGCCCCGGCCCATGGCGACGTGCGCGTGCGCCTGCTCGTCGCCGATTCGACGCGGATCATCGACTTCGGCTCCGACGCCAAAGACATGGCGCTGATCGCCTGCGACGGCCATGCGCTGCCGCCGGTCCATTTCGACGACCTGCCTGACGGGGTCTGGCGCATGGGCCCGGCGATGCGCGTCGACGCGCATCTGCGCATGCCGGGCCCCGGCGAGGAGGCGAAGCTCTACGACTACCGCAGCGCCGAGCCCTATCTGCTCGCGACCTTCGTCGGGGTGGAGGCCGGACAGAAAGCGGCGCGCCCCTTCAGGCCGCAGGCGCTGCGCCCCTGCGCGGCGCCGCAGGCCGATCTCGCCCATGCGCGCACATTCGACTTCACGGTGCAGACGGCGGCCGGCCCGACGACGCTCGCCCCGCCCCTGCCCGACGACGATCCGCTGGCCAAGGCGCTCGTCTCGTCCTTCTGCGTCGGCGCGAAAACCTTCTGGGCGATCAACCGCACCTCATGGGCCGCCGGCGACGACCTGCGCCTGCCGCCGCCGCTGGCGCGGCTCAACGACGGCGAAAGCTGCGTCTTCTCGATGTTCAACGCCACCAAGCACGCCCATCCGATGCATCTGCACGGGCATGTGTTCAAGGTGCTGTCCTCGAACAGGAAGCCGAAGCTGCCGCATTTTTACGGCGACACGGTGCTCGTCGAGCCGAACGAGACGGTCGAGATCGCCTTCCGCGCCGCGCGCGGCGACTGGGTGTTCCACTGCCATATCCTTGAACATATGGACACGGGCATGATGGGCTGGCTTGAAATCGCATGAGACGCGCGGCCCGCCTCGCGCCGGCCTGCGCGCTGCTCATCGGCCTTGGCGGCGCGGGCGCGGGCGCGGATTCGGGGCTCGACCTGAAGATCGGCGCGGCTTTGTTCAAGCGCGCCTGGGCGCCGGCGCCGGCCTCGACCCGGGCCGACGACGGGCTCGGGCCGCTCTATGACGCGCGCTCCTGCGCCTCCTGCCACCCGGGCGCAGGCCGGGCCGCCGCCCGCTTCGATCCTGACGGGACGGCGAGCGGACGCGGGCTGGTCCTCGTGATCGCGCGAGCCGACGGCGCGCCCGACCCGGTCTATGGCCGCCGCCTCCAGATCGACGCCGTCCCGGGCCTTGCGCCCGAAGGAATCGTCGCCGTCGCCGACACGACGCTTCCGGACGGGCGGCGCGCCCGCGCGCCTCAGGCGCGCGACCTCGCCTATGGCCCGCTCGACCCGCAAAGCCGCCTGTCGCTGCGCGTCGCGCCTGACCTGCGCGGGCGCGGCGCGCTCGAAGCCGTCTCCGACGCCGCCCTCCTCGCCGTCGCGGCCGAGCAGGCGCGAGCGGGCGGGCCGGTGCGCGGAACGGCGCGCCGCGTCGTCCTGCCCGACGGGCGGACCGTCGTCGGGCGCTATGGCTGGAAGGCCGGAGAGCCCGACGTCGCGGGCCAGACGGCCGAGGCCTTTTCGCTCGACCTCGGCCTTTCGACACGCCTGCGCCCCGAGCCCTGGGGCGACTGCACGGCGCGCGAGCCCGCCTGCCGCGCCGCGCCCCATGGCGGGCGCAGCCCGCTTTCGGGCGGCGTCGAAATCTCCGACCCGATTTTTTCGCGCGTCGTGGCCTATGTGACCTCCCTGCCCGCGCCCGAAGGGCCGGCGCGGGACCCGGCCGGCGAGAAGATTTTCGCGCAGACGGGCTGCGCGCAATGCCACCGCCCGCGCCTGCCGGGAGCCGACGCCGCGCTGTTCACCGACGCGCTGCTGCACGACATGGGCGAGGGCCTCGCCGGCGCGCCCGAGCCCGGCGCCTCGGCCGCGCAATGGCGCACCGCCCCGCTCGCCGGCCTCTCCGACGCGCTTTCGCGCGAGACCGGCCTGCTGCATGACGGGCGCGCGCGCACGCTCGACGAAGCGGTCGCCTGGCATGGCGGCGAGGGCGCGCAAAGCGCCGCCCGCTTCAGCGCGCTGACCCCGGCGCAGCGCGCGGCGCTTTCCGCCTATCTGTCGAAGCTTTAGAAGCTTGAGCGCGAAGGCCGCCTTTTTGCGCCGAGGCGTCTAACATGGGGCGCAAATCCCCGAACCGGAGCGTTGCGAGCCCGCCATGACAAAAGCCCCAAGCCCCCGCGCCGCGACGTTTTTCGCGCCACGCCGCGTCGCCCTTGCAGCCTTTATTCCGCCGATTCTGGCCGCGGCGCTCCTCGCCCAGGGGGCGCGGGCCGCGCCAAAACTCGATCCGGCGCCGCTCGTCGTGGAGTGGCTCATGCCGCGCTACGACACGCTCGCCGCCGCCGCCGCCGACCAGAAAAAGGCGTGGGCGCAATTTTGCGGGCGGACCGAGCCCGCCTCGCTCGACACGCTGAAGAGCGCCTTCATCGTGACCGCGAACGCCTGGAACGCGGTCGAATTCGTCACCTTCGGCCCGGCCGCCCGGTCGCTGCGCGCCGACCGTTTCAGCTTCTTCCCCGACCGGCGCAACGCGGTCGCGCGCGGGCTCGCCGACCTCGTCGCCGATCCGAGCCCCGACCGGCTGGAGCCGCAGCGCTTCGCGGCCCTGAGCGCCGCCGTGCAGGGCCTGCCGGCGCTGGAGCGGCTGCTGTTCGACGAAAAAGCCGCCGCCGCGCTGGCCGCGGGGCCCGAATCGAAGCGCCGCTGCGCGATCGGGCAGGCCGTCGCCGGCAATCTCGCCACGATCGCGTCCGAGATCAGATCGGTCTGGGGCGACCGCACGCAGGGCCTCGTCGCCGACCTCGCCGCCAAAAAGGGCGATCCCGACTACTTCCCCGACCCCGACGCCCTGCCCGGCATGATCCTGACCGATCTCGCCGGCGCCTATCAGCGCGTCGACGACCAGAAGATCGCCCCCGTGATGGGCGATTCGGCCGACGAGGCGAAGCCGCTCGCGGCCGACGGCTGGCGCGCCGGGCGCTCGGGCCAGGTCGTCGTCAACATGATCGAAAGCGCCGACGCGCTCCTGCGCGAGGCGGCGTTGCAGACGCCGGACCCCGCGCGCCGCAGCCTCGCGCTCGCCGCCGACGCCGCCGACGCCGCGGCGAAGCGCTTCCCGCTCGATCTCGGCGCCGCCGCAAAGACCGCGGAGGGGCGGGCCGACGTCGCCGCCGCCGTCAAGGCGTTCAAGGCGGCGCAGACCGCGGTCGTCAACACGCTCGCGCCGAGCCTCGACGTCACGCTCGGCTTCAACGCGCTCGACGGAGACTGACATGGACCCCGAGCGGCCCGCGCGCGCGGCCCTTGACCGGCGCGGCTTTCTGGCCGGGGCGGGCGCCGCGCTCGCCAGCCTTGCGGCCGGCCCCTTCGCCGCCGCTCTCGCGGAAAGTCCGGACGCGCCGCGCTTTCTGGCGGCGGCGGGCGAAGGCGAGGGCTACGCCGCCCTCGTCCTCGACGCCGGGCTCAAACCGCAGGCGCGCGCCGCCTCGGCCCAGCGGCTGCACGGCTTCGACGCGCAGGGCGGGCGCGCCGTCGCCGTCGGGCGCAGGCCGGGCCATGTCGCGCTCGTGCTCGACCCGCTCACCGGCCGGGGCCTCGGCGATTTCGCGCCCGCCCCGGGCCGCGTGTTCTCCGGCCACGGGCGTTTCTCGCCCGACGGAACGGTCTTTCTCGCCAATGAGATCGAGCGCCCCGAGGGCGGGCGCGGCATGGGCCGCGGCACGGTCAGCCTGCGCCGCCCCGACGCCGGCTTCGCGATCGAGGCCGAATGGCCGAGCGGCGGCGACGGGCCGCACGACCTGTTCTTCGCGCCCTTTGGCCTCGTCGTGGCGAACGGCGGGATCGAGCCCAACACGCCCGAGGCGAAAGACGCCGAACGCGCCGGATCGAGCCTCGCCGTGCTCGACCCGCAAACCGGCGCGGCGCGCGCCGAGGGGCGGCTCGCCGAGCCGCTCGCCAGCCTGTCGCTGCGCCATCTCGCGCTGTCACGCGAGGGCGCGCTCGCGGTCGCGGCGCAGGACCTGCTCGCCGACGGCGAGGCGCGGCCGCTCCTGTTCCGGGTTTCGGCCGCGGGCGCGCTCACGGCCTTCGAGGCGCCGGACGCCGAATGGCGGGCGCTGCGCGGCTATGTCGGCTCGCTCGCCTATGACCGGTCCGGCCGCTATCTCGCCTGCGCCTCGCCGCGCGGCGGGCGCGTCAGCGTGTTTCGCGCCGAGGGCCGGTTCGTCGGCGCCGTCCCGCTCGCCGACGGCTGCGCCCTCGCGCCCGCCGGCGCGCCGGGCCGCTTCGTCGCCGGCGGCGGCTATGGGCAGACGCTGCTCATCGGCGTCGAGGACGAGCGCGTCGGCGTGCTGGCGCGCGGCGCCGGCGGCCCGCGCTTCGACAATCACTTTCTGGCGCTGCGCTGAACCTGCGCGTTCTGGCGCTGCGCTGATTCTGGCGCCGCGCCGGGCCGTTCAGAACGAAAGCTGCGCGCGCAGGCCGAACACGAGCGCGTTCGGCAGCCTGAGCCCCAGCCCATCCTCCTGCGGCGCCGCCGCGCCCGGATGGATCACATAGGTCGCCACCGGCAGAATGTTGAAGCCCGGCGCGATCAGCGCGTTATAGACCGCCTCCAGCATGATTTCGTCGCGCCGCCCGTAGAGACTGCGCGCGGCCGCGGCCTCGTCGCGGCCGCGCGCGGCGGCCGAAATCTCGGTGTAGGCGAGGGCGACGCCGAAATCATCGTCGGGGCGGCCGGGGACGAGCCCCGAGGTCACGACGCCGGCGTCGGCGTAAAAGCTGACTTCGTTGCGGTCGGAGGGCGCCGTGAAGACGCGGGCGAACACGCCGACGCCCTTCTTGAAGTCGGGGTCGTTCGGCTTTCTCCAGAGCATCTGGTCGATCACGCCGTAAAAGCCCCAGTCGCCGTCGAGCATCCGCGGCGCGCCGCTTTCGGACAGCGCGAGAAGCCCGCCCGCGGCGTCGAAGCGCTGGTCCTCGAACGCGCCGAAATGGCGCCAGCCGCCGAATTTGATCCGCCCCGCAGGCGCGGGCGCGTCGGCGCTCTGGTTATAGGCGTAGGCGGCTTCGGCCATCACGAACGGCGGCCCGTGCAGACCGAAGCGCGAGCCGCGCGGCGCGAAATCATAGGGTTCGCCGTCAAAACCCGCCCCGGTCGGGTCGCCGTTGAACACGGCGCCCATCAGCGTCAGCCCTTCGATCGGGCGCAGCAGGAGCCGCGCGGCGGGCGTGGCGTAAGGGTAGGTCGGGCCGCCGCTCGGCAGGTCGGCCGCCATCAGCGTCGCCCAGCCGAAGGTGGCGTTGGTGAACAGGCCGTCGAATTCGGAGGTCGAGAATTCGCTGTCGGCGGCGAGCTGGCCGACGCGCAGCGAGGCGAGGCCGTTAAACAGGCTCTGCTCGGCCCAGAACTCGAACAGGAGCAGGGCGGGATGGGCCGAGACGTTGGAGACGGCGGCGAAATTATAGACCGCGCCGTCGGTCGCGCCCTGCCCGGCGATGGCGAAGCCGTTGGCGTGGAAGCTCGCGCCCCTGAGGCCCGCGAGCGTTTCGAGATCGACGAAGACGCCGGCCTCGACGCGCTGGTCGTAGAAGGCGGCGCGGCGCGCCCCGCCCGCGGCGACGCCAAAAACTTCGCCGATATAGGCGCCGTAGAAATTGACGCCATGGCCGCACAAAAAGGTCTTGAGGTCGGAAAGGCCCGGAACGGCGACGCTCGACAGGATCGAGGGCGGCCCCGCGCAGACGTCGGCGGGCGCGGCGCGCGCGCCGCTCCCGCCCGCCGCAGCCGCGGCGAGCGCCAGGATGGCGCAGACGAACGATCCCGCGCGCCGACGGCGCGCCTTCTGGCGCATGGCGCACGCCCCGCCGCCGCGCCCATTGTCGCGGCGCGGCTCAAGCCTTATTGAAACGCGCATAGCGCCTCCGCGCGACGATTCCATGACGCCCCACCCAACCGAACCCGACGCAATCCTGCTCGAAGCCGGCGCGGCGCGCGCCAGCGTGAGCCGGCGCGGCGCGGAGCTGACGCGCTGGCGCGTCGGGACGGCCGAGCTTTTGTGGACGAAGGACCCGTCCGTCTGGGACGCGACGGCGCCGATTCTCTTTCCCGTCGTCGGCCGGGCGGCGGGCGGCGAGATCCGCGTCGCCGGGAAGGCCTATCCGATGGGCGTCCACGGCTTCGCCGCTGCGGCGGCGTTCACGGCGAAACGGCTCGGCCCCGCCGGCGTGAGGCTCACGCTCGAAAGCTCCGACGACACGCTGGCGTGCTACCCGTTCCGCTTCGCGCTGCATGTCTCCTACAGGCTGGCGGCGCGAAGCCTTTCGGCCGAGATCGAGGTCGAAAACCGCGGCGACGGCCCCATGCCCTACGCCTGCGGCCTGCATCCCGGCCTGCGCTGGCCTTTCGCGGGCGGCGCGCCCCAGGACTATGGAATCGAATTTGCGACGGCCGAGTCCCCGTTCGTGCCCGAGATTTCGGGCGAGGGGCTGTTTCGCCCCGCGCTGCGCCCGGTCCCGCTCGAGGATGGGCGCCGCCTCGCGCTCGCGCCGGAGCTTTTTGCGGCCGAGGCGCTGTGTTTTCTCGGCGCGAACAGCGCGAGCCTGCGCTTTCTTGGCCCCGGCGGCGCGGCGCTGGGCCTCTCGACCTCGGGATTCGATCATGTCGCGCTGTGGTCGCGCGGCGGCGCGCCCTTTTTATGCGTCGAAAGCTGGACCGGCCATGGCGACCCCGTGGGCTTTGCGGGCGACCTGTTGGAAAAGCCCTCCATGCGTCTTCTGCCGCCGGGGGGCCGCGCCCGCCATGCGGCGGCCTACGCCTATGAGCCGCCCGGCGCCTGAGGTCCGGCCGCGGCCGCGCGAAAAATTCGTCCTCGACAAATTCATCTTGGCGGCGGCCAAAATAATTTTGGTGTTCGCCGGGGGCGCGGCGGACTATTTTCCCCTCGCCGCCGAGACGGCGCCCCGAACGCGCGCCGCGCAAAAACAAACTGGAGGATCCCATGTCCGTCGCAGAGCTGCCGACGACCGCAACCGAAACCGGGGTTCTGCGCTCCTCCTCGGGCAAGGCCCTCCTGATCGACGGCAAGCGCGGCTCCGACGAAGTGCTGGCCGAGATCGCCGAAAAGGTGAAGAAGCTCGACGGCAAGGTGCAGCCGGGCCTTGCGGTCATTCTCGTCGGCGCGGACCCGGCGAGCCAGGTCTATGTCGGCGCCAAGGGCAAGGCGGCGAAGGCCGTCGGCTTCCATTCGGTGCAGCACGACCTGCCGGCCGAGGCGACCGAGGAGGAGATCCTCGCCGTCATCCACAAGCTCAACGCCGACCCGAAGATCCATGGCATCCTGCTGCAGCTGCCGCTGCCGGGCGGGCGCGACGCGACCCACATCATCGAGAGCATCGCGCCCGAAAAGGACGTCGACGGCCTGCATCCGATGAATTCGGGCCTGCTCGCCATCGGCGACGTCAAGCGCGCCCTCATCCCCTGCACCCCGGCGGGCAGCATGATCCTGCTCGAAAAGGCCGCCGCCGCGCTGAACTTCAAGCTTTCGGGCGCGGAAGCCGTGGTCGTCGGCCGCTCGAACCTCGTCGGCAAGCCGATCGCCCAGCTCCTGCTCGGCCAGAACGCCACCGTGACCATCGCCCATTCGCGCACCAGGGACCTGCCCGAAGTGGTGCGCCGCGCCGACGTGCTGATCGCCGCCGTCGGCCGCCCCGAGATGATCCGCGGCGACTGGATCAAGCCCGGCGCCATCGTCATCGACGTCGGCATCAACCGCGTGCCGAACACGAACCCCGACGCCAAGAGCAAGACCCGCCTCGTCGGCGACGTCGCCTTCGCCGAATGCCTCGACAATGCGGCGGCGATCACGCCGGTGCCGGGCGGCGTCGGCCCGATGACCATCGCCATGCTGATGAGCAACACGCTCAAGGCGGCGATGAACAGCGTCGGCCTGACCGAAAGCTGATCTCCTCCGCGTCGTGACCCCCCGGCTCGGGCCTCCGGCGACATCCGCCGGAGGTTTTTTCATGCGGCGCCGACGGGCGTCCCATAAGGCGAAGCTCGCGCTCCACAGGCTGTGAAGAGCGCATTAACCACTCCGAAACCATAAAGGGCGTCTCCTGAATTCGTGAATTTGGGAGCCGCCGATGCAAGAGCGCGAATTGTCCAAGCCCGCCTCGGTCGGGCCTGCGCGCGCCGCCCGCCTGCGCCTCGCGGGCCCGGCGTTCGGGCTCGCGGCCCTGTGCGGCGTGCTGGCGCTCGGCTGCGGCGCGCTGTTCGTCGCGGCGGGCGCGGCCTATCCGGCGCAATATCGCGCCGAGACGCGGGTCTTCGTCGCGGCCCCGGCGGGCTCGCAGGCGCCGCTCGACCAGGCGGCGGCGATGATGCTCTCGCGCGACATCGCCCGCGACGCGCTCTCGGGCCTCGGCGCCTGGGGCCGGCCCGAATTCGCCCGCAATGACTCGGAGGTCGCGCGCGCTCGAAACGCTCGCGCGCTCGACCCCGACCGCGACGCGCGCAGAGCGCGCGCTCACGGCCTTCGCGGCGCGCCTGTCCGTCGCCGCGCTGCTGCGCGAGCGCCAGCTTCTGGTCGGTTTCCGCGCCGAGGACGCCGATTTCGCGCGGGCCGCAAACCCGTCGCCGCCCTGTTCCCTCGCGGCGCGCGCCGACGCCGAGCGCGCCGCGGCCGCGGCCGACGCCGAGACGCCCGACCTTGCGCCGTCGGCCGCACCCGCGGGCGCGGCGAGCGATCGTCGTCCCGGCCGTCCCGCCCGCCCATGCGCTCGCGCCGGATTCTGGGCTCGCGTTCGGCGCGGCGGGGCTTTCGCCGCCGCGCTCGCCGCGCTCGGCGGTCGGCGCGGCGCGGGCTGGGACAGCGCGCCCGGAGCGCCGCCCGCTCGGCTCGAAGGCGCGATCCTGCAAACCCCATGGCTTCGTCTCGGCGCGGCTCGGCGCTGGGAGACCTGGCGAGGCGGCCGCGGCGCGCAACGCCCGCGCCCTCGAAGACGCCGCGGCGCGCATCCTGAAGCGGCGCGGGCCGGGCCGGCGCGCATCTTCGCGGCCATTTTGGCGTGGGCGCGGTTTTGGCGCGAGCGTGCCGCGCGGCTCGACGTGGCCCTGGCGCTGGCGCGGCGCCTGTCCGCCGAGGGCCGCTCGATCCTGGTCGACCTCGGCGAGCTGTCGCCTGCGGGTTTCCAGGCGCGGCGCGGGCGACGCGCCGGGCCTCGCCGAGCTCATCGCCCATGAGGCGCGCTTCGAGGAGGCGATCCGGCGCGACGGCGAGTCGCGCCTGCATATGGTCTCGCGCGGGGCGGCGCCGCTGCCGGTCGAGGCGCTCGCGGCCGGCGCCGAGCTTTCGATCGTGCTCGACGCGCTCGCCGGCGCCTATGACTTCATCTGGGTCAAGGCCGGCGTCCCCGCCGAGGACGAGCTGTTCCGGGCGCTCGCGGCCGAGGCCGATCTCGTCGTGCTCGCCGCCGCCCCCGGCGAGCCGAGGGCCGAATCCGCCGCGCGGCCAGGCTTCGGCTGGCGCGCCCGCGACGTTCTGGTGATCGGCTCGGCGCGGCGCGCAGCCTGAGCCTCGCGCGGTCGAGCCGCCAGAAACGGCGTGGCAGGAGGCGAAGCGCGGCGAAGCCGGCTCAGGCGCGCCGTGGACGTGATGATGGTAGTCGGTGAAATTGAAGCAGTGCGACATGGGCGCTTCGCGGCTGGTTTCGCCAGCCCTGCTTTCCGCTGTCTTTGCGGCGCTCACCGCCATTTTCGCCAAGCTCGGCGTTCAGGGGGTCGATTCCGATCTCGCCACTTTGATCAGGACAGCGATCATCCTCGTCGTGCTGTCCGCGTTCGTGGCCTGCGCGGGGAAATGGACGAACCCCCTGACTCTGTCGCCCGGAACCTGGCTTTTCCTCGGGCTGTCCGGCCCGGCGCGTATGCCAGCGGTGCGCTACTTCCGCAGGCTCAAGATCGGCGACGCGTCCAAAGTCGCGCCCGTGGACAAGTTCAGCCTCGTGCTGACGGCGGCGTTCGCTTTCACCTTTCTGGGCGAACGTCCCTCGCTCAGGGAATGGTCCGGAATCGCGATGATCGCCTGCGGCGTCGTGGCGCTGGCTTTCAGGCGATGACCGGCGGGACGCGCCTTTGCGGCGGCTCCCGGACTGGCGCGCGGGCGCCATGATCACCCCTGCGAATCAGGCTTCTGCATCCAGCGGATCAGCGGCATCAGCGGAAACACCCAGATCAGCCCCAGCAGCGCGTAGCACAGCACCTGCACGCCCGACGAGGCCTCCTGGATCGGCCGCGCCTGCGCCAGCGCCATGGCGACCAGCGCATAGATGGGCACGAAGGCCAGCATGACCATCGCGCCGATGAATTTCCGCACCCGCATCCGCATGATGAGCCGCGCTCTCCCCGTCTCCGCCGCGCCGTTAAATCCCGCCCGGCGTCGGGGCGCAAGCGGGCTTGAGATTTCGCCCCGTCTGTGGGAGGCCAGAGCGCCTCTCAGGAAACCGCCGATGGTCTGGGTTTACGATCCTCCCGCAGCCGTCGTTCCGGCCTTCGCCGCGCGCCGGAACAACGCCGTCGCGGCCTGGCTCTGGAGCCTCGCCGCGCTCGTCTTTCTCATGGTGCTCGTCGGCGGCGCGACCAGGCTCATGGAGAAAATACGCAGCAATGGAGGTACGCTGACCGGCGTGGTCCCGCCGCTCTCGCAGGCGGAGTGGCTCGCCGAATTCGAAAATTACAAGCAGATCCCGCAATATGCGCAGGTCTTTCCCGACATGACGCTGGCGGGCTTCAAAATCGTCTATTTCTTTGAATGGGCCCACCGCCTGCTCGGCCGGCTGATCGGGGCGGCCCTCGCCCTGCCGCTGGTGATCTTCTGGCTGCGCGGCGACCTCTCCGCGCGGCTGAAGCCGCAGCTTCTCGGCCTGCTCGCGCTCGGCGGCCTGCAGGGCTTCGTCGGCTGGTGGATGGTGAAATCGGGGCTCACGCTGCACACCGAGGTGGCGCAGGAGCGCCTCGCCGTTCATCTGCTGCTCGCCAGCGCAAGCTTCGTGTGGATCCTTTGGCTCGCGGCCGGCGAGACGCGGCGCCTGCGCGCGCCGATCCTCGCGCCGGCGCGGCGGCGCGCGCTGCTCGCCTTCTCGCTCGGCCTGCTCGCGCTCCTGTTTGTGCAGATCGGCTTCGGCGCGCTGGTCGCGGGGCTCAGGGCCGGGCGCGTCTACATGAGCTGGCCCCTGATGGAGGGCCGCTGCCTGCCGCCCGCCGACGAGATCTGGCGGCTTTCACCCGCATGGGCGAACCATTTCGACAATCCGATGACCGCGCAGCTCCAGCACCGGCTGCTCGCCTACGCCCTGCTGCTCGCGCTGGCCCAGGCGCTCTACGCCTATGTGAAGCTCGGCGACGATCCGGCGACCCGGCGGGCGATCGTGCTGGCGCTGCTCGTGTTCGCGCAGATGGCGCTCGCTGGCATCGACGCTGCTCGCCGTCCCGGCCTCCAAGGGCCTGGCGCACCGTGCGCTGGGCTTGACCGCAGCTGGCCGCCGCCGCGCTCGGCGCCGAGGCGGTTTGCGCGCGAGGGGGCGCGAAGACCTGAGGCGCGGCCCGGCCGGAGCGGGGCTCAGCCGAGCCCGAGCCGGCCATAATCGATCTTGGGGCAGCGGTCCATCACGGACCGTGACGCCCTGCGCCCGGCCAGCGCGGCGGCCGGCTCGTTGACGACGCCGATCTGCATCCAGATCGTCTTCGGGCGCCAGGGCAGGGCGAGCGCCTCGTTGACGATTTCGCCCGCCGCCGCCGAATTGCGTGGAGGTCGTCGACTGTCACCGGGGCCGGCAGGTCGGCGAGCTTCGCCACGACCGGCGCGCCGAGAATCTCGCGCCCGGCGAGGCCCGGATTGACGCCCGTGACCGCAAAGCCGCGCGACAGCAGAAAGGCCATGACCTCATAGGACGGGCGGTCCGGATTGTCTGACACGCCGACGAGCGCGATGCTGCGCGCGCCGCGCAAAATGGCGCGGAGCTCGTCGTCACGCGCGCCGGCGGCCAAAACCTCGTTCGTCATGTGCGTCTCCGTTCGCGCCTTTATCTCAATGCGCGAGGCCGCGCGCGGTTGCGCTTGGGCGGGAACAGGCGAACCCTGCGCGCGGGCCGCCTTGGGCGCGGCCGATCCTATCGCGAAAGCTCCGTCATGACCAAAGACGCCATTTCAGGGGACGCCGCGTCCGACAGGCCGGCGCGGACGAAAATTCTCCGCTTCCGCGCGCTTCGACCTGCTTGCGCTCGCGCGCGGCTTCCCGGCGAGCGCCGACACGCTGCTGCTCGACCGCTACCTGACCAATGAGCCGGGATCGAGCGCCCGCGTGTTCAGGGTCTATCGCGGCACGCCGGCGCATTACCACGAGGGCTCCGACGAATATCTTTACGTGCTCAGCGGGCGCGGGACCTTCTGGATGAACGACCCCGCGGACCTGCGCGAATTCCGCCCCGGCGACCTCCTGTTCTTCCGGCGCCGGATCGTTCACGCCTGCCTGACATGTGCGCGGAGCCGACTGCCTTCTTGGTCGACGCGCCGCGCCGCGACCCGAAGGACATCGTCTTCGTCGATCCGAAGGACGGGACCCCGGAGAGCTTCATCGGCCGGGCGTATTGCTGAGGGTCAGTGATACCTTGAGCTTTTTGCGACGGCGCGGAAACGCCTTTTTCGGCTTCGCGCTTCGACGGCGCGCGCGGGCCGGGCTAAGAGCCGCGCTCGCGCCGCCGGATCGCCCCTGTTTCCCTTCGGGAGACCTTGGCCTGCCCGCCGGCGGACAACGCCAGGAAACGATCATCGCAATGTTCGGCAAGACTTCCATTCCGCGAAGCCCGCGACATCGAGAAGAAATGGTTCTGATCGACGCCTCTGGCCTCGTCGTCGGGCCGGCTCGGGGCTCGCTCATCGCCCTCCAGCCTTCGCGGCGCAGCACAAGCCCACCACGCCCCATATGGACGACGGCGACAACATCGTCGTCATCAACGCCGAGAAGGTGGCGTTCACCGGCCGCAAGCGCGACCAGAAGGTGTATTTCCACCACACCGGCTATCCGGGCGGCATCAAGGAGCGCTCGGCGAAGTTCATCCTCGACGGCCGCTTCCCCGAGCGCGTGATCGAGAAGGCGGTGGAGCGCAGGTCCCGGCGGCCGCCTGCTCGGCCGCGGCAGATGGGCAATCTGCGCGTCTATGGCGGGCTCGCAGCATCCGCATGAGGCGCAGCAGTCGAGCTGCTCGACGTCGCGAGCCTCAACAAGAAGAACGCGAGGACGATCTTGACCATGGCCGAGACTTCTCTTCGCCCAGGGGACTTCAAGCCGCGACCGCCCTGCCGCAGCAGGAAGGCCCGGTTTACGTCCAGCAGCTCGACGCGCAGTGGCCGCGCCTACGCCACGGGTAGCGCAGCGGACGCTGTCGCCCGCGTGTTCTGGACAAGCTTCCGCCCCGGGCAAGATCGTCAACGGCCGCCTCGGTCGAGACCTATTTCGCCCGCCTGCGTTGCGCACATGACTCGCCCAGCCGCTCGGCGTCGCCGGCCGCGCGAACAGTACGACCTGATCGTCACGGTCGCCTGGCGGCCTTCGGCCGTGCCGGCGCGGTGCGCCACGGCCTCGCCAAGGCGCTCGTGGCGTTTGAGCCCGACCTGCGCCCGATCCTCAAGAAGGAAGGCTTCCTGACCCGCGACTCGCGCGTCGTCGAGCGCAAGAAATACG
The DNA here is from genome assembly GCF_044226135.1 of Methylocella sp. NCBI lineage: Bacteria > Pseudomonadati > Pseudomonadota > Alphaproteobacteria > Hyphomicrobiales > Beijerinckiaceae > Methylocella > Methylocella sp. The sequence goes on from NZ_JBGAHM010000002.1 coordinate 157,031, forward strand.
GCAAGAAGAAAGCCCGCCGCAGCTTCCAGTTCTCGAAGCGCTGAGCGTCTTCTTACCGACGAGATCAAGGCGGCCCAGGCCGCCTTTTTTTCTTTGCGCCGGTTTTTGGCTGGCGCGCGGCGCGAAAAAGACGCGTCTTCGCCGCCCTGTCGCAAAATCATGCCGTCATCCCCATAAAGGGCGAGGGCGCCCCGGAGCGAATGAGGCCATGCAGGGAAAGATCTTCATCGACGGCGAGGCCGGCACCACCGGCCTTGGCATCAAGCAGCGCCTTTCCGCCGAACCCGGCGTCGAGCTGAAAAGCCTGCCGTCCGAACAGCGCAAGGATCCCGCCGCCAAGGCCGCGCTCCTGCGCGAGATCGACGTCGCCATCCTGTGCCTGCCCGACGACGCCGCCAAGGAGACCGTCGCGCTCGTCGAGTCGCTGGGCGAGGCCGGCCCGCGCCTGCTCGACGCCTCGACCGCGCATCGCACCGCGCCCGGCTGGACCTATGGCTTCCCGGAGCTTCGCGCCGGGCAGGCCGAGGCCGTGGCGCGCGCGAAAAAGGTCTCCAATCCCGGCTGCTACGCGACGGGCGCGATCGCGCTTGCGCCTGGCTGATCGACGCCGGTTCATTTCGCTCGATTTCCGCCTCTCGATCAACGCGGTCTCGGGCTACAAGCGGCGGCAAGGCGATGATCGCCGAGCATGACGCCGGCACGGCGCCGGCCTTTGAAATCTACGCGCTCGGCCTCAACCACAAGCATATTCCCGAGATCGAGGCCTACGCCATGCTGACGCGTCGGCCGATCTTCGTGCCCTCGGTCGGCAGCTTCGCGCAAGGGATGCTGGTGTCGATCCCGCTGTTCCTCGACGCGCTGCCGGGCAAGCCGAAAGCCGCCGACCTCGAGGCCGCGCTCAAGGCGCATTACGCCGGCCAGACTTATGTGCGCGTGATCCCGGAGCTCGACCCCGGCCGGATCGAACCCGAAAAGCTCAACGGCACCAATGAGCTCGAACTCGTCGTCTTCGCCAATGAGGCGCGCCGGCAGGCGGTCCTGACGGCGCGGCTCGACAATCTCGGCAAGGGCGCGTCCGGCGCGGCGATGCAGAATCCGGCGCTGATGCTTCGCTAACCTCTTGCGGCCGCAAGCTCGGCCGCGAAGGCGCTACGAAGCTCGCCGCCGGCAGGGGCGCGAGCTTCGCGCCCTGCCCGGCCCATTGCGCGCCAAACCCCGTTTCGCCCGCGGCCTTCGCCGCGGCGTTGAGCGCCTTGCCGGCGTCATAGGCCATGGGATAGGCCGGACTCTCGTCAGGCCGAACCGCCTCGCCGAGCATGGTGAAGGCGTTTTCGAGGCAGCGCGCCGGGCGCCCCGAAATGACCCGCGTCAGGCGCGTGCGGCGCGGCCCCGCAAGCAGCGCCGCGCGATAGGCGGCGTCGGCGGCGGATTCCGGGCAGGCGACGAAAGCCGTGCCGAGCTGCGCCGCCTCGGCCCCGAGCGCCAGGGCCGCGGCGATCCCCGCCCCGTCCATGATCCCGCCCGCGGCGACGACCGGAATGTCGAGGGCGCGCGCAAGCAGGCGCGTCAGCGGAAGGACGCCGAGCCCTTCGTCGGGCGCGTTTTCGTCGAACACGCCGCGATGGCCGCCGGCCTCGATCCCCTGCGCGACCACGGCGTCGGCCCCGGCCGCCTGCGCGGCGAGCGCTTCCTCAAGACAGGTCGCGCTGGCGACAAGAAGGGCGCCCGCGCCTTTCAGCGCGGCGATCTTCTGCGGCTGCGGCAGGCCGAAATGGACGCTGACGACGGCGGGCTTTTCTTCGAGCAGCATCGCCAGCATGGCGTCGTCGTCGCGGAAGCTTCGATAGATCTCGCCGAGGCTTTCGGGCGGCTTCGCGCCGAAGCGGGCGAATTCGGGCGCGAGCCGGTCGAGCCAGGCCGCCTCGCGCGCCGCGTCGCGCGGGCCTTTCGCGTGGCAGAACAGATTGACGTTGAAGGGACGCGCGGAGAGCGCCTTCGTCTCGCGGATCATGTTTCGCGCGGCGGCGGCGCTCGCCGCGCCAAGCCCGAGCGAACCGAGCGCGCCGGCGTTCGAGACGGCGGCGGCGAGCGCCGGCGTCGAGACGCCGGCCATCGGGGCCTGAACGATGGGCGAAGCAAGCCCCAGTCTTTCGGCGAACATGGCGAATCCTCCGGCGATTTTCCGCTCGCGGCCGTTCCCGGGGCCAGAGGCGCGGCCCCGCCCGCGGGCGCGCCGTGTTTTACGACGCAGGGCTAAAAAGCGGCAGGCTTTTCGCCGGGCGCCGCGCAAAACGTCTTTTTGGGGAAACCGCCGCGCTCAAGCGGCGGCCGCCTGGAACCTTCGTCGCCGTCGCGCCGTTTTCCATGCGGGCGCCGTCGCGCCCCGGACCATGAGCCATGAACTGGGCCGCGATCGCGCAGGGCCTCACGCTCGTCTTTCTCGCCAATGGCGCGCCGCTGCTCGCGGCCCGCCTGCTCGGGCCCGTCGGCGCCTATCCGATCGACTTCCATCTCAAATTCGCCGACGGCGCGCGCGTCCTTGGCGCGTCCAAGACCTTTCGCGGCGTCGGCGCGAGCCTTGTGGCGACGACGCTGGCCGCCCTCGCCATGGGGCTTCCCTGGCACGCCGGCGCGCTCGCCGCCGCCGGGGCGATGGCCGGGGACGCGTTTTCGAGCCTGTCAAGCGGCGCCTCCAGGTGCTCCCCGCAGGCATGGCGCCTCCGCGTCGACCAGGCCCCGTTTTCCGGGTCCCGCTGCTTCTGCTGAAAGGCGAGCTCGGCCTTCGCCTCGTCGACGTCGCCGTCGCCGTGCTGCTGTTCTGGATCGGCGCGCTGCTGCTGTCGCGCACGCTCTATGCGCTCAAGCTGCGCGAGCGGCCCTACTGAGCGTTTTCGCGCGCCGGACCTTCGTCGCGACGCAGAACATGCAGCGTGACCTCGGGCGGGCAGTTGAGGCGCACGGGCAGCACGCTCGACCCGGCGCCGACGGAGGTGTAGCCGCTCATGCCGCAATAGCGCCACGCCCCCGCGCCGAAGCGGCGCGGCAGGCTGGAGTCGAGCGTGACCGGAATCCCCCCGGGCAGGCAGATCTGGCCGCCGTGGGTGTGGCCGCTCAGGATGGCGTCGAAGCCCGCATGGGCCGCCTGGCGGTAGATCTCGGGCGTATGCGACAAAAGGATCGAAAACGCCTCGACCGGAATGTCGGCGGCGGCCTTCTCGATGTTGTCGACGCGGAAGAAATGGGCGTCGTCGACGCCGGCGAGGTGGATTTCGGCCCCCCCGCGCGCGAGGCGGACCGATTCGTTGAGCAGCATGACGACGCCCATGTCCTCGAGCGCCGGCGTCATCCTGACCGTGTCGTGGTTGCCGAGCACGCCATAGATCGGCCGCCTGAGGCTCGCCACGACGGTCTCCATGCCTTCGAGCGCCGCCCTGAAGCCGCCGAAGGTGCGGGCGCGGTAGTCGCCGGTCATGACGCAGAGGTCATAGTCGAGGCCGGCGACGATTTCGCGCAGCCGCGCCATCGCCGCGCCGCTCATTTCGACGTGAAGATCGGACAGGTGCAGCAGCGTGAAGCCGTCGAAGTCCGCGGGCAGGCGCGCCGACCTGATCTCGTTGCGGCGCACGACGAGCCGCGCGGCGTTGCGCCGCCCGCGCCCCCACAGCCCGCAGGCGGTGAGCGCGAGGCGCATCATGGCGTGGACCGAATACCAGTTCTCGACATGGAAGAAATTGAGCCCCTGGCCGAACGCCTGGGCCTCGTGCTCGGCCTCGATGCCGACGCGCTGGCGGGCGTGGACCTCGCCGAGGCGGCGCGCGAGGCGCAGGGCGACGGCCGTCTCGTCCGACCCGTCGAGGGGCCGGGCCGCCGGGGCCGGCGCGGCGGCCGGGTCGAAAGGTCTGGACAAGCGGAGCGCCTTGAGGGATGCGTCGTGGCCGGTCGGGAAGCGCCCGAGATTCGGCGCGCGGCGGCGAGGGTTTGGCTCAGGGTTGCGGTGCGGGCGTCTTGGCTCCATTTTGGCGTCGAAGCGCGGCCGCCGCAAGGATCCGCGTCGGGGATCGACGCCAGGGAGAAACGGGAATGGCGGAACTCTACGGCTTGAGCCCAAAGGAAGCCAGGCCGGGCGCGGAGGCGGGCGAGGACGCGGGCCTCGTCAAGACCGCGACGACCGCGAGCTTCGGCGCCGACGTCGTCGCCGAATCCGCGCGCCAGCCGGTGCTGGTCGATTTCTGGGCGCCCTGGTGCGGCCCCTGCAAGCAGCTCGGCCCCTTGCTTGAAAAAGTCGTGAAGTCGGCCGGCGGCAAGGTCAAGCTCGTCAAGATGAACATCGACGAGCATCCCGAGATCGCGGCGCGGCTCGGCGTGCGCTCGATTCCGGCGGTGATCGCCTTCCAGCGCGCCCAGCCGGTCGACGGCTTCATGGGCGCCCTGCCCGAATCCGAGCTGCGCGGCTTCATTGAGCGCCTCGTCGGCCCGCTCGGCGCCGACGACCCGCACGCCGAAGCCGAGGCGCTCGTCGCCGAGGGCGACGTCGTCGCCGCCGCCGAGATCTACGCCGGCCTGCTCGCCGAGGACGCGGGCGACCTTGACGCGCTGTCGGGCCTCGCCCGGCTCCAGATCGACGCCGGCGACCTCGTCGAGGCGCGCGGGCTTTGTCGCCGGCGCCGGCCGGCTGCGCCGAGAAGAACCCCAGGATCGCGGCCGCGCTCGCCGCGCTCGAACTCGCCGAGCAGGCCGGCGCGCTCGGCGACCTCGCCGACCTCAGGCGCCGCTTCGAGACCGACGCGAACGACCATCAGGCGCGCTTCGACTATGCGCTCGGCCTCGCCGCCGCGGGGCTGCGCGAGGAGGCGGCGCTGGCGCTGCTCGACCTCATCCGGCGCGACCGCGCCTGGAACGACGACGGCGCGCGCAGGCAGCTGCTGCAGTTCTTCGAGGCCTGGGGGCCGGCGGACCCGGCGACCGTCTCGGCCCGCAAGAAACTGTCGGCGGCGCTGTTTGCGTGAGCGCGGCGGCCAAGCCCAGGGAATGACCCGATGAGCAGCAACCGAGTCTATGAAGGCGCGCAGGACATGCCGGCCGCGCTGCCGCTCTTTCCGCTGGTCAAGGCGCTGCTGCTGCCGCGCGGCGAGCTGCCGCTCAACGTGTTCGAGCCGCGCTATCTCGCCATGATCGACGACGCGCTGAAGGGCGAGCGGCTGATCGGCATGATCCAGCCCGACCTCGAGAAGGGCGACGCGCTGTTTCACGTCGGCTGCGCCGGCCGCCTGACCCAGTTCGCCGAAACGGGCGACGGGCGCTATCTCGTGACCCTGACCGGCGTCGCGCGCTTCCGCCTGCTGCGCGAGCTCGACGCCGGGACCCCCTACCGCCAGGCCGAAGTCGATTACGCGCCCTTCGGCGTCGATTTTATCGCGCGGGCTGGAGAAGATCTCGTCGACCGCGAGGGGCTGCTGTCGACGCTGCGCAGCTTCGCCAGCACCAACGGCCTCCAGCTCGACTGGGACAGCATCGACGAAGCCCCCAACGAGGCGCTGGTCAACGCGCTCTCCATGATGAGCCCGTTCGGCGTGCGCGAGAAACAGGCGCTGCTCGAGGCGGCCGACCTCAAGGGCCGCGCCGACGTGCTCGTCGCCATCACCGAAATCGAGCTCGCCCGCGGCGGCGAGGCCAAGACCACGCTGCAATGACGCCGCCGCCACCGCCTCTGCTTCACCGACCCCGCCGCACCGACCCTGCCGTACTGACCGCGCGAGAAAAACTCATGACCGAAGCGAAGGACCAGCCCCGCGGGCCGGACGCCGACGAGCCCGGGCGCGTCGACCCGCGCCTGCTCGAAATCCTCGTCTGCCCGCTGACCAAGACGACGCTCGACTATGACGCGGCGCGCGGCGAACTCGTCTCGCGCGCGGCGCGGCTCGCCTATCCGATCCGCGACGGCGTGCCGGTCATGCTGCCCGAGGAAGCCCGCCCGCTTGACGACTGACGGCGAGGCCCCGCGCGAAAATCCCGATCTCGTCGCGGCCTCGAGCGCGGCGCTGCCGACGCTGCTGCGCCTGCTCGACGTCGAGGAGATCGATTCGGGCCTGTTCCGCGCCGAGGCGCTGAAGGCCGGCCAGCGCATCTATGGCGGCCTCGTCGTGGCCCAGGCCCTCGTCGCCGCCGAGCGCACGGTCGAGGCCCGCGTCCCCCATTCGCTGCACGGCTATTTCCTGCTTCCGGGCGATCCTTACGCGCCGATCGTCTATGAGGTCGAGACGCTGCGCGACGGCGGCAGCTTCTCGACCCGCCGCTGCCGCGCGACGCAGCACGGCAAGGTGATTTTTACGCTCGCGGCCTCGTTCCAGATCGAGGAGGACGGGCCGGAGCATGCGGCCGCGCCGCCGCCCGCGCCCGACCCCGACACGCTGCCCGGCGAGGCCGAGCTCGCGCGCCGTTTCGCCGCGGTGCTCGGCGAGCCGCTGCGGCGCTATCTCGAAAGCCCGCGCCCGGTCGAGATGCGCCCGGCCGACCCCGAGGCCTATTTCCGCCGCGCCGAGGGCGCGGCGGCGACGCAGGCGATCTGGATGCGCGCGGCGGGCCGGCTGCCCGACGACCCGCGGGTCCACCGCGCCCTGCTCGCCTACATGTCGGACCTGACCCTGATCGACACCGCGCTGCTGCCGCATGGACGCATGGTCGTCGCCTGCGACCTGCAGCTCGCGAGCCTCGACCACGCGCTCTGGATGCACCGGCCGTTCCGCGCCGACGAATGGCTGCTCTACGCGCAGGAGAGCCCGACCGCCGGCGGCGCGCGCGGGCTGACGCGCGGCCATGTCTTTTCGCGCGACGGACGGCTCGTGGCCTCGAGCATGCAGGAAGGGCTGATGCGTCCTTCGCGGCAGGCCGGCCGGCGCTGACTCAACGCCCCCGCAAAACGCGCCGTCCGGCGCGCCGTTTCGCCTGATTCGACGTCCGCCGGACCGCGAGCGGGGCGAAAACGCGTGAAGATCGGCCGAATTCTTCACGCGTCGCGACCAGGCCGAAAGACGCGGCGAGCGACGCCCCTTCGCCGGCCTGTCTTTCTTTGCCTTTTTTTTCGGCGCCGCCTGCCTATCGACGCGGCGCTCGCGCGCCAATATGCGCGCTGGCGCGGCGGTTTCGCCCCGGTCGGCGCGGCGGAGCGGGAGACCGGCCAAAGCCGCCGCGCGCGGCCCGCGGCCACGACGCAGCTAGAACATGACAAATCCTCGTGTTCGCGCGTAAAAAGAGCGCCCCAGGCCGTATGAGGCCCGCGGTTTGCTAAGCAGCGCCCGGCGAAGACGCGCATCAGGAGCGTTCGACCCGCAAGCGAGGCGTCCGCGGGCGCTTTTACGGCTTTCGGACAGACGCAAACGGGAAAAACCACATGAAAATCGTTGCCGCGATCATAAAGCCGTTCAAGCTCGACGAGGTTCGCGACGCGCTGACCAGCGTCGGCGTACATGGAATGACGGTGACCGAGGTCAAGGGCTACGGCCGGCAGAAGGGCCATACCGAGATCTATCGCGGCGCCGAATATGCGGTGAGCTTCCTGCCGAAGCTCAAGATCGAAGTCGCGGTTCCGCCGGACCTCGTCGGACCGACCGTCGAGGCGATCGGCGCCGCGGCCCGCACCGGCCAGATCGGCGACGGCAAGATCTTCGTGTCGAGCCTCGACCAGGCCATCCGCATCCGCACCGGCGAACGCGATCTCGACGCTCTGTGAGTCGCGAATCTTTCAGCCTTTGAGGGAGAATAGAATGAAGTTTGCGTTTCCACCGCCGCTGCGCGCGGTCGGATTAGGGCTGCTGCTTGCGGGAGCGGCGGCCGGCGCCGCCCTGGCGCAGGACGCCGCCCTGGCCAAGGACGCCGTCGCCGCGGCGCCGGTGCCGCAGAAGGGCGACGTGGCGTGGATGCTCACCTCCGCCGCGCTCGTGCTGTTCATGTCGGTGCCGGGCCTCGCCCTGTTCTACGGCGGCCTCGTCCGCTCGAAGAACATGGTCTCGGTGCTGTCGCAGGTCTTCGCCATCGTCGCCCTCGTCGCCGTCATCTGGGTCGTCTACGGCTACTCCTTCGCCTTCACCGAAGGCGGAAGCGGCGCGGTCCCCGTGCTCGGCGCCAACTGGAACGCCTTCGTCGGCGGCTTCGACCGCCTGTTCCTCAAGGGCGTCGACGCGAACTCGACCGTCGGGACCTTCTCGAACGGCGTGGTCATCCCCGAGCTCGTCTTCATCGCCTTCCAGATGACCTTCGCCTGCATCACGCCGGCGCTGATCATCGGCTCCTTCGCCGAGCGCATCAAATTCTCCTCGCTGCTCGTCTTCACCTTCCTCTGGGTCACGCTGATCTACTTCCCGATGGCCCACGCCGTCTGGTACTGGGCCGGCCCTGACGCGGTCGCCGAAGCCGCCAAGGCGCTCGCCGCCGCCACGACCGAAGCCGCCAAGGCCGAGGCCCAGGCCCATCTCGACGCCGTCAACGCCAACGCCGGCTATCTCTTCCAGCTCGGCGCGCTCGACTTCGCCGGCGGCACCGTCGTCCACATCAACGCCGGCATCGCCGGCCTCGTCGGCGCGCTCGTCATCGGCAAGCGCATCGGCTTCCCGCGCGAGGTCGGCCCGCCCCATTCGGTGACGATGTCGATGATCGGCGCCGCCATCCTGTGGGTCGGCTGGTTCGGCTTCAACGCCGGCTCCGCCCTCGAAGCCACCGGGGCCACCGCGCTCGCCTTCGTCAACACCTTCGTGGCGACGGCGGCGGCGACCCTCTCCTGGGCCTTCGTCGAATGGGCCGTGCGCGGCAAGCCCTCGCTGCTCGGCATCATCTCGGGCGCGGTCGCGGGCCTCGTCGCCATCACCCCGGCGGCCGGCTTCGCCGGGCCGATGGGCTCGGTCGTCCTCGGCTTCGTCGTCGGCGCGATCTGCTTCTTCTTCGTCGACTATGTGAAGAAGTGGTTCGGCTATGACGATTCGCTCGACGTCTTCGGCGTGCACTGCGTCGGCGGCATCGTCGGCGCCATCGCCACCGGCGTCCTCGTCGCCCCCTCCCTCGGCGGCGTCGGCCTCGTCGACTATTCGCTCGTCCCCGGCACGGCGGCGCCGGCCGAATATGTCATGAGCGCGCAGGTCCTGAAGCAGTTCAAGGCCGTGGCCTTCACCCTGATCTTCTCGGGCGTCGGCTCCTTCATCCTCTACAAGCTCGTCGACCTCGTCTTCGGCCTCAGGGTCTCGAAGGAAGCCGAGATGGAAGGCCTCGACATCACCTCGCACGGCGAGCGCGCCTACAACATGTAAGCGCAGCCTCCTTGCGAGACCGCCATCGGCCGCCGGGCTTCGCCCGGCGGCTTTTTTATTCTTCCTGCGGACTTGGCCCGGCGGCTTTTTTATTCTTCCTGCGGACTTCGCCCGGCGGCTTTTTTTGTTTTTCCTGCGGGCTTGGCCCGGCGGCTTTTTCGTCTTTCCTGCGGGCTGCGCCGGGGCGGCGTTTCTCGCGCCCTCCGCAGGCGCCGCCAAAGCTTTTCGGCCCGCCGCGCCTTCGCGCCGCGCGGAAGGGGCGCTTTGCTCGCGCGCCGCGATGCGCTAGACGGTGTGCGGCTCAGTCACAGCAAGGCCGCACATGCATCGCAGCCCAATTGACCGCAGCAGGCTCGAGGACGCGCTCGGCGCCCTTCGCGCCCACGCCGGGCGCAGGGACGCGCCGCGCGTCGACGCGCTGTTTCGCGCCGACCCGGAACGTTTCGCGCGCTTCAGCGTCGCCTTCGACGATCTCCTCTATGATTTCTCCAAGCAGCCCGTCGACGGCGAAACGCTGCGGCTTCTTGTCGAACTCGCCCGCGCCGCCGGGCTCGAAGCGAAGCGCGAGGCCTTTTTCGCCGGCGAGCCGATCAACCATACCGAGGGGCGCGCCGCCCTGCACATGGCGCTGCGCGACCTTTCCGCCGCGCCGGCCTTCGCCGCGGGCGAGGCGGTCGAGGGCGTCGTCGCCACTGAGCGCGCGCGCCTGCTCGACTTCGCCGAGGCCGTGCGCGCCGGCGCGGTCCGGGCGGCGAACGGGGCGCGCTTCACCGACGTGGTGAATTTCGGCATCGGCGGCTCGGACCTCGGCCCGGCGATGGCCGCGCGCGCGCTCTCGCCCTATGTCGACGCGCGCCTCAGGCTGCATTTCGTCGCCAATGTCGACGGCGCCGACTTCGCCGACACGATGAAAGGGGTCGCGCTCGAGACCACGCTGTTCGTCGTCTGCTCGAAAACCTTCACCACGCTCGAAACCATGACCAACGCCGCCAGCGCGCGGGCGCGCGTCGCGGGCGCGCTCGGCGAGGCGGCGGTCGCCGACCATTTCTGCGCCGTCTCGACCCGCGCCGACCGCGCCGAAGCCTTCGGCCTGCGCCCTGACCGGGTGTTCGGCTTCTGGGACTGGGTCGGCGGACGCTACTCGATCTGGTCGGCGATCGGGCTGTCGCTCGCGATCGGGATCGGGCGCGCGCATTTCGAGGATTTTCTGCGCGGCGGCGCCGACGTCGACGCCCATTTCAGAAGCGCGCCGCTCGAACGCAACATTCCCGCGCTGATGGGGCTCATCGGCGTGCTGAACCGCAACGTCCACGGCCGCGCCGCCCACGCCGTCATCCCCTATGACCAGAGGCTCGCGCGCTTTCCCGCCTATCTGCAGCAGCTCGAAATGGAGTCGAACGGCAAGTCGGTCGACCACGAGGGGCGGCGCGCGGCGCTCGACACCTGCCCCGTGGTCTGGGGCGAGCCGGGCACCAACGGGCAGCACGCCTTCTTCCAGCTGCTGCACCAGGGCACCGAGATCGTGCCGGTCGATTTCCTCGTCGCGGCGAGGCCGACCGCCGCCGACGAGAAGCACCACCAGCTCCTGTTCGCCAACTGCCTCGCGCAGGCGCAGGCGCTGATGCAGGGCCGCGGGCGCGCCGAGGTCGAGCGCCAGCTCGCGGCGAGCGGGCTCTCGCCGCAGCAGATCGCGGCGCTCGCCCCGCACAAGGTGTTCGACGGCGACCGCCCGTCGAGCCTGCTGCTCTATGCGTCGCTGACGCCGCGCACGCTCGGGCGGCTGATCGCGCTCTATGAACACAAAGTGTTCGTGCAGGGCGTGATCTGGGACGTGAACTCCTTCGACCAGTGGGGCGTGGAGCTCGGCAAGGAGCTCGCCGTCAAGCTCGCCCCGATCGTCGCCGACCCCGCCGCCCCGCTCGACGGGCTCGACGGCTCGACGGCGGGGCTCATCGCCGCCGCGCGGGCGCGGCGGCGCGAGGCCTGAAGCCGCTCAGAGCCGCTTCAGCCCGAGCGTCCTGCCGAGCGCGGCGTCCTTCATCCAGGTGCCGTCCGGCTGCAGGTCGAGCTGCGTGGTGTGGCCCTTGCGCGCGACGAGCACGAGGCGCTGGCCGGCGAGGCGCCAGCCGGTCGGATCGAAGGTGACGATGCCCTGGTCGCGGCAGGCCGGCGCGAGATAGGCTTTCGCGCCCGGGTCGAGCGTCACCATGCAGCCGGTGTCGCGCCCGCCGTCGCGCAGCACGGCGTAGCGCCCGGCGATCTCGGCCGGGGTCGGGACGAGCCGGCGCACGCCGGGAGCGGCCACGCCCGCCGCCGGCGCGGCCGGCGCCCCGGCCGCAGGCGCCACGGCGGCGCGGCGCTGCTGCGCTTCGAGCGCCGCGGGCGGGGCCGTCGCCGCCGCCGGCAGGACGGCGGCGAAGACGAGGCGATACGCCTCCCCGGCGCCGGTCACGGCCTTCAGCGTGGCGTCGGGCTGGACGAAGAACTCGAGCAGCGGAGCGCCGCCGACGTCGGCGACGATCAGCCGGTCGTCGCCCGGAAGGGTCCAGGCGACGGCGTTCTGGAGCTGCGGAATGGCGCGCCGGCACCCGGGCGGCATGCCGAGATAATAGCCCGACTTGACGCGCTCGCCGCGCAGCGTCAGCCGGCAGGCGCGCGCGCCGCCCTCGAGCGTCATGTCCCATTGCCCGAGCACGGCGTCGGGCGAGGTCAGGCTCGCCGCCCGCGCCGCGCCCGAACAAGGCGCCGCCGCGGCGAGGCAGAAGGCCGCCGCGCGCAGCGCCCGGCGCAGGAGCGACGCGGCGCGGCGCGGATGGGGGATCGAGGTCATGGGAGGCTGGTCGCTGTCGTGAACGGGCGAGATCGGCGGAAGGCTGCGGTCGAGCCTTGCGGCGAGACTACAGGCCGGGGCGGCATTCGCCAATCGCAAAGCCCCACGCGCCGCTTGATCGCCCCGCCAAATTTCGCCGATATTCGCGCCGAAGCTGGTCCGGCCGCTCCCTGCGCGGATCAATACCTTTCTGCGAAAGACCTTTCATGCGCCGATCAGGCCCCCTCCTCCGCCTCGCGATCTGCGGCGCGGCGCTTTTCGCCTCCGCGGCGGCCTCGGCCGACATCGTGCGCGCGCGCTACTCGGTGAGCCTCGTCGGCCTGCGCATCGGCGACGCGGCGGCGGTCAGCGCGCTCGGCCCCAAGAAATACCGCATCGACGTCAACGCCCGGCTGACCGGGGTCGCGGCCCTCGTCGCCGACCTCAAGCTGGCGCTGAGCTCGGCCGGCGCGATGGAGGCGAAGGGGGTTTCGCCCCAGACCTACGCCACCACCTCGGCCAATTCGCAGGAGACGCGCACGGTGCGCATGGCGATGCAGGGCGGCGCGGTCAAGGCGCTCAGCATCTCGCCGCCGTTCACCGACCTCGAAGGCCGCGTGCCGGTGACCGAGGCGCACCGGCGCGGCGTGCTCGACCCGACGAGCGCCTTCATCATCTCGACGCCGGCCGGCGCGGACATGACCGGCCCCGTCGCCTGCGACCGCCGCATCCCGGTGTTCGACGGCTACGTGCGCTTCGACATCACGCTCGCCTACGCCGGGACGCAAACCGTCCATCTCCCCGGCTATTCGGGCCCCGTCGCCGTCTGCGCCGTTCGCTACACGCCGATCGCAGGCCACAAGCGCGATTCGCGCTCGGCCCGCTTCATGGCCCAGAACCGCGAGATCGAGGTCTGGCTCGCGCCCGTCACGCGCGCCCATGTGCTCCTGCCGGTGCGGGTCGCGCTGACGACGCTCGCCGGCGCCGCCGTGATCGAGGCGGTCGAATTCTCGGTGAGCCCGGGCGACGCCGCCGCCGTCGAGTAGGCCCGCCGGCGCCGGGGCGGAATGTGAATTGACCGCCGCCGCGGAAGGCGCAACCTCCTGAACGCCGCTCCGGAGCCCCGGCGCAGGCGTTGGGGAGCGTCATGGCGCGGACCGACTTCTTCAAGCTGCTCCGCGTCGCGCCCGGAGAGAGCGCCGGGCTCGCGAGCCGCGATCCGGCGGCGACCGCGGGCCTCTCGCGGCAGGACGCGGCCAGCGCGCTCGGCCCCGTGAGCGAGCGCCTCGCCCATCTCCAGAACCTGCTTTACGCCGGGCGCGAACATGCGCTGCTCGTCGTGCTGCAGGGCATGGACGCCGCCGGCAAGGACGGGACGATCCGCCACGCCTTCGCGCCCTTCAACCCGCAGGGCGTGATCGTGACGAGCTTCAAGGCGCCGACCGAGGAAGAAAAGCGCCATGACTTTTTGTGGCGCGTCCACGCCCATGCGCCCGAGCTCGGCATGACCGCGATCTTCAACCGCTCGCATTACGAGGACTATCTCGTGGGCCGCGGCGCGGGCCGGCTTGACGGCAGGGCGGGCGCGCGCCTGTTGCGCCAGATCCGCGACTTTGAAGCCCTGCTCGCCGACAATGGCGTCAAAATCCTGAAATTCTTCCTGCATATCTCCAAGGAGGAGCAGCTCGCGCGCTTCGCGAAGCGGCTGCGCGACCCCGACAAGAACTGGAAGATCGCCGAATCGGATTATGCGACGCGCCTCAGATGGGACGATTTCCAGCGCGCCTATGAGGAGGCGCTGTCCGAAACGAGCGCGCCCGACGCGCCCTGGCTCGTGATCCCGGCCGACCAGAAATGGTATCGCGACGCCGTCGTCATGGACATCACGGCCGCGGCGCTCGACGCGCTCGACATGCGCTATCCAAAGCCCCCGGTCGACCTCGCCATGATCGAGCGGAAATATCACGCCGCCGTCGCCGAACAGAAAAGCGGAGAGAACGGACGCAAGGCCGAAAAGAACGGCAGGGGCGGCAAGGCCGACGCGCCCCCCGACGGCGCGGGCTGACCGGCGTGCGCGGCCGGCGACGGGGGCCTGGCGCGGCGGCGCGGCTTTTGGGCGCCCTCGCCGCGCTGCCGCCGGCGCTCGCGGCCTCGCCCGTCCCCTGCGCGGCGGCCGCGCCGGACGCGCTCGCGGCCATCCTCGCCCTGCCGAAGCTCGACGCGCCGGCCGGAGCCGCCGCGCAAGAGGCGACGCAGGCCGGGGCGACGCTGGTGCATGTGTTCGCGACCTGGTGCGAGCCCTGCCGCGCCGAAATGCTTCCGCTCGCGCGGCTCGCGCAAAGGCTCAGGGGCCGCGTCCGCGTCGTCGCGCTTGACGCCGGCGAGCCGCAGACCCGCGTCAGGCGCTTTTTCGCGCAGGATTTTTTCGCGCGCGAATTTCCCGAAGGGCCGCCGTTCGAGGTGGTCTTCGACGAGGCCCGCGCCCTGCTCGCGCCGCTGCGCGTCGAGACCCTGCCGACGAGCCTGCTGCTCGACGCCTCCGGGCGCGAGCGCGCCCGCGCCGCGGGGCCCGTCGACTGGGACAGCCCGCAGGCCGCGCAGGCCCTTGACGCCGTCGTCGCCGACGCCGGAAGATCGCAGGAAAAACCCGCGGCGCCGATCGTCCTGCCGCCGCTCGCACTGGAGGAGACCCCGCCATGACCAGCCGTCGCGACCTGTTGAAGACCGGAGCGGCGCTTGCCGGCGCGCTCGCCGGCGCCGCGGCGCTGCCGCGCGCCGTCCGCGCCGAAGCCGCAGCCCCCGCAGCCCCCGCCCCCGCGCCCGTCTTCGCGCCCAAACCCGGGGCCTGGCGCGCCTTCTCGGTCGTCACCCGGCTCGACCTCGCGCCGCCGGCCGACGCCAAAGGCCCCGCGCAGGCGTGGATTCCGCTGCCCTCGGTCACGGCCTCGGACTGGATGGTCCCGCTTGGCGACGCCTGGGCCGCGCCGGGCGCGAACGCCAGCGTGGCGCAGGACCCGCGCTATGGCGCGAAGCTGCTGCATGTCGTGTGGCCCGAGGGGACGCCCGCGGCCGTCGAGGTCACGTCGCGTTTCAAAACGCGCGACCGCGCCGCCGATTTCGCCCGGCCCGCGGCCGTCGCCGCGCTGTCTCGCGACGAGCGCGCCCTGTTCACCGGCCCGACCGACCTCATCCCGACCGACGGGATCGTCAAGGCGACCTCGGACCGCATCGTCGCGGGCCGGGGAAGCGACGTCGAAAAAGCCCGCGCCGTCTATGAATGGGTGGTCGAGAACGCCTATCGCAAGGCGTCGACGCGGGGGTGCGGAACGGGCGACATCGCCTCGCTCATCGCCTCCGGCGACCTTGGCGGCAAATGCGCCGACCTCAACGCGCTGTTCGTCGGCCTGCTGCGCGCGGCCGACGTGCCGGCGCGCGACCTCTATGGCCTGCGCGTCGCGCCCTCGGCGTTCGGCTACAAGAGCCTCGGCGCCAACGCCGCGACCGTGAGCAAGGCGCAGCATTGCCGCTCGGAGGTCTGGCTCGAAGGCTTCGGCTGGGTCGCGGCCGACCCGGCCGACGTGCGCAAGGTGGCGCTCGAGGAGCCGCCGGGAAACAATCCGGTCGGTTCGCCGAAGGTCGCGGCGGCGCGCGCGGCGCTGTTTGGCGGCTGGGAAGGCAACTGGCTCGCCTATAACGACGGCCACGACCTGAGCCTGCCCGGCTCTCGCGGGCCGAAGCTCGGCTTTCTGATGTATCCGCAGGCCGAGATCGCCGGCGTCCGGTTCGACTGCCTCGACCCCGACGGCTTCCGATATGTCGTCACCGCGCGCGAGATCGACGTCTGACGCGAAGGCCCGGCCGCGGTCAAGTTGACTCGAGGCCCCCGGCGCCCTTGAACTCTGCCGCGAGGCGGAGTTCACGGGAGCGCGAGCGATGGGGTCAACCACGCAATGGGTCGAGGCGGGGCTGCTCGGCCTCATTCAGGGGCTGACCGAATTCCTGCCCATTTCGTCGAGCGCGCATCTGCGCATCGCCGGCGAATTTTTGCCGACGGGGTCCGACCCCGGCGCGGCGTTCACGGCGATCACCCAGATCGGCACCGAGACGGCGGTGCTGATCTATTTCCGCCGCGACATCTTCCGCATCGCGCGCGCCTGGCTTCTGTCCTTCGTGAAGCCCGCGTTGGAGGACGCCCATGACGTCAGGCTCGGCTGGCTGGTGATCCTCGGCACGCTGCCGATCGCCGTTCTGGGGCTCGTGTTCAAGGACGCGATCGAGGGGCATCTGCGCAACCTCTACGTCACCGCGACGATGCTGGTCGCCTTCGGCGCGCTGCTCGGCCTCGCCGACCAGCTCGGGCGCCGGACGCTGCCGCTCAAGGCGCTCAGCTGGCGCGACGGGCTGCTGCTCGGCTTCGCCCAGGCGATGGCGCTCATTCCGGGCGTCTCGCGCTCGGGCGGCACGATCAGCGCCGGCCTCGCGCTCGGCTACACGCGCGAGGCGGCCGCCCGCTACAGCTTCCTGCTCGCCATTCCGGCGGTGCTGGCGTCGGGCTTCTACGAGCTTTTCCGCCACTGGGGCCAGTTCGGGCCGATCGGCCCGGCCGAGACCCTGTTTGCGACCGCGATCGCCTTCGTCGTCGGCTATTTCGTGATCGTCGGCTTTCTGAAGCTCGTCGCGACGCGCAGCTACATGCCGTTCGTCTATTACCGGATCGCGCTCGGCTTTTTCATTCTCGGCCTGCTCGGCGCGGGCGTGCTGGCCCCGATCTGACCGCGACGCGGCGCCCGCGCCGCGCATGAAGCTTGAGCGGCGCGCCTATTGCCGCGCCCGCCGCGACCGCCTAGGCTCGGGAGAAGGCCGCCGCGCCGGCGCGCCGCAGGGACGTTCGAACCATGAAGATTTCAGCGCGCAACACATTCGAAGGCGTCGTCAAGGATCTCGCCAAGGGCGCGACCACCGCGCATGTCTTTGTCGACGTCAACGGCATGACCTTCACCGCCGCCGTCACCAACGACGCCGTCGACGACCTTGGCCTGCGCCCCGGCATGAAAGTGTCGGTCGTGATCAAATCCTCGGACGTGATGATCGCCACCGAGTGAGCGGGGCGGGCTCAGGCCCCGTTCCAGCGCGCGGCGCCAAGACCGCGCACGTCGTAGCCGCCAAGCTCCCCCGCTTTCCGCGCGAAGCCGTCGCCCGCGCAAAAGCGCAGCAGCGTCTGGAACGGCGGGTCGAAATAGGCGTCGCGCCAGACGAGCAGGTCGAAGCGCTCGACGAGGAGCGGCGAAAACTCAAGGTGAAGCTGGCGCGCCGCCGCCTCGACGCCAAGGCCGGCGTCGGCGCGCCCGGCGGCGATGGCCATGGCGAGGTCGAACTCGGTGCGCTCGACCGTCGGCGCGCAGGCGAGGTCGCCGCGCCCAAGGCCCTCGCGCGCGAGCAGAAGGTTCAGCACGGCCTCGGCCGAAGCCTCGCTCTGGCGCAGCTGGAAGCGCAGGCCGCGCGCGGCGCGCAGGTCGCGCAGCGGCCGGCCGAGATCGGCGCGATAGATGAGGCCGCGCGTGCGCTTCGCCCATTCGATCAGCGCCGCCGGCCGGTCCGAAAACCGCGCGCGGGCCGCCGCCACGTTCCAGTCGTCCGCGCCTTCGCCCGGGACATGCAGCCCGGCGGCGACGCAGCCCGACGAAGCGAAGCGGTCGAGCCCGTCGAGCGAGCCGTTGGTCAGGGCGGCGAGGCCGCAGCCCGATTCGCGCAGCGCCCATTCGAGCAGCGGGTCGTGGCTGCCGGCGACGACGAGCGGCGGCTTCGTCGCCGGCGCCGGGGCGGCCGGCGCCGGGGCCCCCGGCGCCGGGCCGCGCCCGCCCGCGATCCAGGCCTCGATCTCGGCGCGCGGAAACAGGAGCTTGCCGGTGACGCGACGCACCGGCAGCGCGTCCGCCGCCACGAGATCGTAGATCTTGCGCTCCCTGACGCGCAGCAGCGCCGCGAGCTCCTTGGTGGTGAGAAAATCCGACATGACCTTCCGTGCGCCGCGCCGGCGTTCCCGGCGGCGGCGATACAGTATCCCGCGCGAGACAGGAAGAAGAAAGAGGCGCGGTCTTTGCCTCGTCACGCGGCCGGGTTAGGGGTTGGCGCCCCCTGCGGGCCCTTCGCGCCCGGGCGCGGACCAACGCCGCCGGCGACCGGCGCGCGACAAGGAGACCCTCATGGCGAGAACCATCGCCGTCGACCTCGACGACACGCTGGTCGACACGCACGCCGCGCTGTTCCCGTTTATCGCGGCGACGCGCGGCCTGCCGGTCGATCCGGCCGACGTCGCGGCCTATCGCCTCGCCGCCAGCGAAGCCGAAACCGAGGCGCTGATCCGCGCCTTCTATCTCGCCGCCGAGCATGAGACGCTGGCGGCGCTCGAGGGCGCGCTTGAAACCTGCCTCGCGCTGAAGGCCGGAGGCGCAAGGCTCGTCATCGTCACCGCCCGCCGGCCCGAGGCGACGATGGTCAGCGAGCGCCTCGTCGAGCGGCTGTTTCCCGGCGTCTTCGCCGAACTGCGCGCGGTCGGCCACCAGCCGGACAAGGTGAAGGCGATGCGCGCCGCCGGCGCGAGCCTGCTCATCGACGACAACGCGCGCCAGATCCGCTGCGCCGCCGACGCCGGCCTGCCGACCATTTTGTTCGGCGAGACGCCGTGGAACCGCGGCCTCGACTGGCCGCGCCGCGCGCGGCGCTGGGACGAAGTTTTGGCGCTGCTCGAAGAGAAATAGGGCCTCTCGGCGCGAAAGCCTCGAATTCGAGCTTTCGGCTTCAGCGGGCGCAGCGCGCCCGCGCGCTATGGAGTCACGCAGCGGGTTCGCGCCCGCAGCACGACGCCATCAGCACGGGGCCGAAATGTCCGCACGCCTCTCCGCCGCACTGTCCCCCGCGGCATTGTCTCCCGCCGAACTGTCGCCGCGCGCCGACGCCGCCGCCGAGGGCGCGACGCTGCTCGCCCCCTCGCCCGAGCATGCGGGGCGCCCCGGGGCCGACCGCCCGGACGCCGCGCGGCTCGCGCCGCAAAAACGCCGCCTCTCGCCCTATTTCAAGACGACCGGCGCGCTTCTGCTGATCGGCCTCGGCGTCTATTCGATCGCGCGCGAGCAGGGTTTCGTGGCGAGCGACAACGCCGTCGTCTCGACGCGGGTGATCTCGCTGCGCGCGCCGATCGACGGGGTGGCGGCCCATGTCGTCGGCGCCGTCGGCGCCATGGCGCGCCAGGGCGAGCGGCTCGTCGAGATCGCCAATCCGCGCTTCGAGGACCGCACGGTCGTCGAGCTGCGCGAAACCCTGAAGCGGCTGACGGCGCAGCGCGAGGCCGCGAAATCCGACCGCGCCGCGCTCGAGACGCTCGCCGCCGAGCTGGCGCGGCGCGCGACGATCCATAAATCAGCCAATGTCGAGCGGCTCGACGGGCTGATCGCCGAGGCCGACCGGATGCTCCAGGCGCTCGACGCGCGCCGCGCCCAGGCGCAGGCCGACCTCGACCGCGCCGCGCCGCTCGCCGCCCGCGCCATCGTCAGCAGGGCCGCCGAAGAGAAATTCCGGATCGCGCTCGCCGCGGCCGCGCATGACGTCGAGGCGCAGCAGGGGCGGCTCGACGCGCTGCGCGCCGAATCGAAGGCCGCGCGGGCCGGCGTGCTGTCGAGCCCCGGCGGCATCGACGTCTCCTATTCGGCCCAGCGCGCCGACCAGACGGCGATGGAGATCGCCCATCTGACGCGCGTCGTCGCCGACCATGACGCCGAGGCGAAAATGATCGCGGCGCGGCTCAAAAACGAGGAGCGGCTCGCCGCGCAGGCCCGCTCGGCCGAACTCGTCGCGCCGGTTTCGGGCATGATCTGGCGGCTCGGGGCGAGCGACGCCGAGCGGCTCGGCGCCGGCGACATGGCCGTGGAGCTTGTCGACTGCGCCGCGCCGACGCTGCTCGTCTCGGTGCCGCAGGACCGTTTCTCCGACGTGAAGATCGGCGCGAAGGCGCGCTTCAGGCTGTCGGGCGAGACGATCGAGCGCGAGGGGACCGTGCTGTCGATCGCCGGCCAGGGCGACCTTGGCGAGAAAGGCCATTACGCCGCCATGCCGATGGCCGAGCGCGGCCCGACGATCATCGCCCAGATCGGCATGACGGCCGACATGAAAACGCTCGACGGCGCGCCCGAGCCCTGCCTCATCGGCCGCACCGCGCGCGCGCTTCTGCCGACCTCGGGCGGCGGGCCCCTCGACCAGATCGCGCGCCGCCTGTTCTGAGGCCATGGCATGATCATCGACATCGACAAACTGGCCCCGACCTTCATCGCCGTCGGGCTTCTCGTCGCCCTTCCGGGCCTGCTCGGACGCGGCTCGAAGCTCGCCCGCGCGCTTGCGGCGGGCCTGTGCGCGTTCCTGTCGCTGCGCTATGTGTGGTGGCACGGAACGCGCGGCATGCCGCTCGGCCAGACGCCGCTCCAGCAGGCGTGGGCGTGGACGTTCTACTTCTTCGAGTCGATGGCGATCCTTTCGTCCGTCACCGTCTATTTCTTCCTGTCGCGCACGCTCGACCGCAGCGCCGAGGCCGACGCCCACAGGCGTTCGCCGCTGCATGACGCGCCGGTCGACGTGTTCATCGCGACCTACAATGAATCCTACGACATTCTCGAGCGCACCATCGTCGGCGCGACGCATATCGACCACAAGGATCTCAGGGTGTGGGTGCTCGACGACGGCGCGCGGCCCTGGGTGGAGGAGCTCGCGCAGGAGCTTGGCGCGCTCTATGTGCGGCGCGTCAAGGGCAAGCACGCCAAGGCCGGCAACGTCAACAACGGGCTGAAGCATGCGCTCTCGACCGGACGGCGGCCGGACTTCATCCTGCTGCTCGACGCCGACTTCGTCGCGAGCCGGGCCATCCTGAAGCGCACCCTCGGTCTGTTCGACACGCCGGACGTCGGCATCGTGCAGACGCCGCAGCATTTCTTCAACCCCGACCCGGTGCAGTCGAACCTGCTCTGCTCGCAGGTGTGGCCCGACGAGCAGCGCTTCTTCTTCGAATCGCTGCTGCCGGCCAAGGACGCCTGGGGCGCGGCCTTCTGCTGCGGCACGTCCGCGGTGTTCCGCGTCGAGGCGCTCGAAAAGGCCGGGGGCCTCGCGACCGAGACCGTCACCGAGGACATGCTGACGAGCTTCAAATTCGACGAATACGGCTACCGCACCATTCTGCTCAACGAGCCGCTCAGCGTCGGCCTCGCGCCCGAGGGGCTGCAGGACTACATCTCGCAGCGCGGGCGCTGGTGCCTTGGCGCCATACAGCAGATCTACACGCGCTACTCCTTCGCCGGCCGCGCGAAAATGCGCTTCATCAACAGGGTTTCGTCGTTCGACGGCGCCATGTACTGGATGTTCAGCTTTCCCTTCAAGCTGATGATGATCACGGCGCCGATGGTCTACTGGTGGACCGGGACGGCGGTGATCGACTCGGCCGAGCTGCTGCCCTATGTCGGGCCCTCGGCCGTCGGCGGCGTCGTGTTCATGAGCCTGTTCACGCGCAACCGCGTGATGCCGATCATGACCGACGTGACGCAGCTCCTCAGCACGACGACCATCATGCTCACCGTCGCCTCCGGGCTGGTCAGGCCCTGGGGCCGCCCGTTCAAGGTCACGGCCAAGGGCGTCTCGACCGAGGGCGTGACCGTGCAATGGGCGCATCTCCTGCCCTTCGCGCTGATGATCGCCGGCACATTGACCGGCATGCTCGCCAACATCTCGGTCTTTTCGGGGCTGCATGGCACGCAGGGCTACGCCGTCAACGTGTTCTGGAGCGTCTACAACATCTTCTTCCTGACGCTCGCCGTCGCCGTCTGCGTCGAGCTGCCGCGCCGGCGCCGCGACGAGCGCTTTTGCGCCGACGAACGCGCGCTGATCCGCTGGAGCGGCGGCGGCCAGTCGCCGTGCCGGCTGGTCGACGTTTCGCTCGGCGGGGCGCTCGTCGACGGCCTGCGCTTCATGCCGCGGGACGCGTCGGGCGCGCTCTCGCTCGACGGCGGCGCGATCGAACTCGCCTTCGAGCCCGTGCGCGTCAAGGGCGAGGATGGGCTCGCGCTGCGCTTCACCCCCGACGCCGCGACGCGGCGGGCGCTGATCCTAAAGCTGTTCTCGGGCGCGAACCGCAACAAGGTCGACGAGATCAGCGCGCCGCGCGTGCTTTTCGCGCTCGGCCGGCGGCTGCTCGGATGACGCCCGGCCGCGCCTTAAAGCAAAGCTGACGCTCGTCTTCGAGGGGCGATAAACAAAAATTAATACAAGCGCCAAACGTGAACGAAACCGTCCAAAGCGCGGAAATATAAATGCCATCAATCCTGACGATGAAGCTCATATATCAAACGGATCTACTTTATCGTCAGCCTGCTTCAACGTTATTTGACCCTGCGTGATCTTTCTGTCCGGATTGCGACGACAACCTGCGCAATAAGACGCAAGGGCGCCAAGGAAGAAGCCCATGGAAGAAGCCGAACAGCCCAAGGCGCCCGCCGAGGCGGCGAGCTTTCCCTGCTCGCCCGCGCAGGAGCCCTTCTGGTTCATGGACGCGCTCGATCCGGGCGATCCCGCGCTCAACGTCGCGCTGCGCTGGGAGATCGCCGGACGCTTCACGCCGGCGCTCGTCGAGCAGGCGTTTCAGGCGGTCGTCGACCGGCACGAGATCCTGCGCACGGCCTTCGTCGAGGAGGACGGCGAGCCGCGCCAGCGCGTCAGCCCGCGCTGCGTCCTGAAGCTCAGCGTCGTCGACCTCGGCATGATCGCCGCGGAGCGTCGCGAGGCCGAGGCCCTCGCGCTCGCGCGGCGCGAGGCGCGCACCCCGTTCGACGTCGCCGCCGCGCCGCTGCTGCGCGCGACGCTCCTGCGGCTTTCGCCCGAGCGCGCCTTCATCCTCGTGACGCTGCATCATCTCGTCTTCGACGCCTGGTCGATTCCGATCCTCGCGCGCGATTTCGGCGCCGCCGCCGAAGGCCTCGACGCCGGCCTGCCCGCGCGCCTGCCCGAGCTGCCGCTGCAATATGGCGACTATGGCCTGTGGCGCGCGGCGCGCCGCGCCGCCGGCGCGCCTGAAGCCGCCCTGCGCTACTGGCGCGACGCGCTTGAAGGCGCGCCCTATTTCGCGCTGCCGGGCGTCCGTCCGCGCCGCAAGGGCGCGCCGCGCGGCGGCGACATCCTGATCCGCCAGACGCCGCGCGGCCTGAGCGCGGCGCTCGACGGCGTCGGCCGCGCCCGCAACGTCACCCTGTTCACGTTCGGCTGCGCCGCGCTCGCGGCCGCGCTCGCGCGGCTTTCGGGCCGCGACGACATCCTGTTTGCGACGCAAAGCGCGGGACGCGAGGAGATCGAGCTTGAAAACCTCATCGGCGTCTTCGTCAACAATCTCGCGCTGCGCTTCGACCTTTCGGGCGACCCGACCTTCGACGAGGCGCTGGCGCGCGCGCGGCGCGTCGTCGAAGGCGCCATGCTGCACGCCGAGGCGCCGTTCCAGAGCGTCGTCGAGGCGCTCAACCCGGAGCGCGACCCGAACCGGCCCGCGCTCGTCTCGATCAATTTCACGCTCGTCTTCCATGGCGTGATCCTGCGCGAGACGCGCCATGGCGGCTTCACGCTCAAGGCGCATCCCTCGACCTCGCCCGGCAGCCTCTACGACCTCAATTTCTTCATGTCGAAATGGCCGGAGGGCTGGCGCGTCTCGCTCGAATATGACGTCGGGCTTTACGACCCTGCGACCGCCGAGCGCCTGCTCGAAGGGTTCGAGCAGGCGCTCGCCTTCGCCTGCGAGCGGCCGCAGGCGCGCCTTTCGGCCTTCTCGCCGCCGCAGGCCGTGGCCAGGGCCGAACCGCCCGCGCGCGCGCAAAAGGCCCCGCCGCGCCGGCCGGTCGAGGCGCTGTTTGCGGCCGCGGCGGCGCGGGCGGGCGACGCCCCGGCCCTGCTCGACGGCCCGAACGTCCTTTCCTATCGCGCGCTCGACCGCCGCTCGACGCGCTGCGCGCGCCGCCTCATGGCGCTCGGCGTGCGGCGGGGCGACCGCGTCGGCCTCCTCGCCCACCGCTCGTTCGAGGCGATCATCGCCATACTGGGCGCGCTGAAGGCCGGCGCGGCCTATGTCCCGCTCGATCCCGCCTCGCCGCCGGCGCAGCTCGCCTTCATGGCGCAGGACTGCGGCCTCGCTTTCGCGCTCGCCTCCCGCGCCTGCCATGACGCCGCGCCGCCCGACCTCTCCTTCGCGGGGCTCGAAGATTTTCTGGCCGGGGCCGAGGCCGAAAGCGACGCGCCGCTCGACCCCGTCAACGCGCCCGAGTCGCCGGCCTATGTGATGTACACCTCCGGCTCGACCGGCAGGCCGAAGGGCGTCGTGATCGCGCATCGCGGCGTGGTCCGGCTGGTGAGCGGCCAGACCTACGCCGCGCTCGGCCCCGACGAGACGATCCTGCACGCAGCCCCGCTCGCCTTCGATTCGAGCACCTTCGAGATCTGGGGCGCGCTGCTCAACGGCGGCCGCCTCGCCCTCGTGCGCGAGCCGCGTCCGACGCTCGACGAGCTGTGCGAGACGATCGCGCGCGAAAAGGCCACGCTCGCCTTCTTCACCACCGGCCTGTTCCATCTTCTCGTCGACGAGCGCCTCGCCGGGCTCGCGCCGCTGAAGCGCGTTCTCGCCGGCGGCGAGGCCATGTCGCCGTCGCATTTCGAGCGCGCCCGCGCCGGCCTGCCCGGAACGCGCGTCGTCAACATCTACGGGCCGACCGAGAACACGACCTTCTCGACCTTCCATGAAGCGGCGCGCGCCGCGCCCGACGACGGGCCGATCCCGATCGGCCGGCCGATCGCCCATTGCGAAACGGTCATTCTCGGGCCGGACCTTCGCCCCGTGGCCGACGGCGGGGAAGGCGAACTCGCCTGCGGCGGCGACGGCCTCGCGCTCGGCTATCTGAACCGCCCCGAGCTGACGGCCGAGAAATTCATCGCCGACCCGCGCGACCCTTCGGGCGCGCGCAGGCTCTACCGCACCGGCGACCTCGCGCGGCTCGACGCCGACGGCGAGATCCTGTTTCTCGGCCGCGCCGACCGCCAGATGAAGATCAACGGCAAGCGCGTCGAGCCCGGCGAAATCGAAGTCGCGCTGCGCGCCGACGCCCGCGTCGCCGACGCGCTGGTCGAGCGTCGCGAGGACCATCCGGCCCGCCCGCTCGTCGCCTATCTGAGGCTCGTCCCGGGCGTCCCGCCGTCGGCCTGCGCCCCGCTTCTCGCAGCCTTGCGCGAAAAGCTGCCCGCCCACATGATTCCGGCGGCGGCGATGGCGCTGAAAACCTTTCCGCTGACGCAAAACGGCAAGATCGACCGCAAGGCGCTGCCGCTGCCGGCCGCGCTCTCCGCCCGCGCGGGCGACGGCGGGCAGGCCGAAGCGCCGGCGCCAGACATCCGCAACGACGCGCCGGAGACGCCCATGCTGCGGCTCGCCGGCGAGATCTGGCGCGAGGTCATGAAACAGGGCCGCGTGGCGCCTGACGCCGATTTCTTCGCGCTCGGCGGCCATTCCATGATGGCGACGCGAATCGCGGCGCGCGCCTCGCGGCGGCTTGGCGTCAAAATCCCCGTCTCGGCCCTGATGAACGCGCCGACGCTGCGCGGCTTTTCACGCGCGCTCGAACGCCTCGCGCCGGGCGAGGAGGGCCGCGCCGTCGAGATCAGGCGCGGCGGCGCAGGCGCGCCGCTCGTCGTCGTCAATGATCTCGCCCTCTATGAGCGGATCGCGCGGGAGCTTGGCGGAGACCGGCCGATTCTCGGCGTCGCGCTCTACGACCCCGACCGGCCGCGCCGTCTCGACGCGCGGCCGTTCGAGGCGATCGCGGCCGATTACGTGCGCGCGATCCGCGCGGCGCGCCCGCGCGGGCCTTACGTCCTGATGGGCTATTGCGTCGCCGGCGTCCTCGCCTACGAGGCCGCGCGCCAGCTGCGCGCGGCGGGCGAGGAGGTTCCGCTCGTCGTCCTCGCCGACTGCTGGGCGCCGGGCTATGTCGCGGGGCTTGCGCCGGCGCGCCGGCTCGCCTCCGAGATCGCCTTCCGGCTGCATGTGCTGCGCCGCCAGTTCAGCCTGCGCCGCGCGGGCGAGATGAGCCTTGCCGAAATCCTCGCCTCCTATCGCGCCGGCCGCGCCCTGCTGCGCGCCGCCCGCGCGCTGCGGCTCGTGCGCGACATTCCGGCCGGGCGCGACGACGGCGCCGACCAGTGGTTTCTCGCCCATCTCGACGCGGCGCGCCGCCGCTACGCGCCGGGCGCGACGCAGGCCGACCTGCTTCTCCTCAAGAGCGACATCATCGCCACGCCTTTCACTGAAAGCGAACTCGGGTGGACGGCGCTCGCGCAGGGGCGCCTGATGAGCGCCCGCATCCCCGGCTGGCATGGCGACATGTTCGCGGCCGAAGGCTCGCGCGCGATCGCGCGGGCGCTCGAACCGCTGCTTGCGGCCGTCGACGAACAGCGCCCGCCGGCCGCGACGGCGCCGGCCGCGTCCC